>DAIDIS010000065.1 GCA_027451785.1 Acidimicrobiales bacterium | reverse complement strand
ATGAGTTGAGGTTCTTCGCGTCCGAGCGTTCAGCGGGTACGAAGCTCCAGTACGAGGGAACTTGGATCGAAGTCGAGAACATGCACGAATCTGACTTTTCCGGCTTGGATGTGGCGCTCTTTTCTTGCGGCGGCTCGACATCAAAGGAGGTCGCACCGAAAGTCGCGTCAGCCGGGGCTATCGTCATAGACAACTCGTCAGCATGGCGGATGGACCCCGACGTGCCGTTGGTGGTGGCCGATGTCAACGACTACGCCCTCGCATACATTCCGAAGGGCATAGTTGCAAACCCCAATTGCACCACCATGGTCGCAATGATGGCTATGGCTCCGCTACATGCCCTGTCGCCGATTGCTGGTGCCGTTGCCTCTGCGTTTCAGGCTGTTTCGGGCGCTGGAACCGCAGGAGTAGCAGAGCTTAGATCTCAGTTGGACGAATTAGGGCCGGATGCGCAATCGCTGGTGTTCGATGGGTCCCTCAGTTCCAAACTTGCACCCTCGAAGTTCGTCGCGCCGATTGCTTACAACGTAGTTCCTTTTATCGGTTCGCTGGTCGGCGAAGAGACGGACGAAGAGATCAAGTTCCGGAATGAGAGCCGCAAGATCCTGAGCGCACCTACCCTGCAGGCAATCTGTACCTGCGTAAGAGTGCCGGTCCTTACCGGGCACTCACTGTCATTGAGCTTAAGATTCGAAAGCCCGATTAGTGTCGAGCAAGCTGAGTCAGCCTTGGTGGAAGCTCCTGGGGTTGACCTAGTTGACGTTCCAACGCCTGTCGCAACCGCTGGTTCGGACAACTGTCAGGTGGGCCGTGTGCGGATTGACCCAACAACACCCAACTCGCTCGCGCTATTCGTAGCCGGTGACAACTTGCGCAAAGGGGCTGCCCTGAACGCAGTCCAAGTGGCGGAAAGGTTAGCTGGGAAATAGGAAGTGCTGAGGTCTGAACCATCTCAGCTGGACAAGCTCCTAGTCAAAGGTAGTGAAGATGCAGGAAACTGATTCTCCGATCAAGCCGTTGGTCGTCCCGGGCGAGCTTCCCACTAGTGGCCCACTTGTCAGTGTATTGATTCCTTCCTATAACTACGTGCAATACCTTGGAAAGTGCATCAATTCTGCAGTAAATCAGACATATAACGATATCGAGATCATCATTGTCGACGATCGATCGACTGAAGATACGCTTACAGTCATTGAAGAGGCGTCCCGGGGCGATGTACGCGTTCAGGTACATATCAACGAGTCGAATCTGGGTGCCAAGGAGAATTTCCGCAGGTGTTTCGAATATGCATCCGGTACGTATATCAAGTACCTCTTGGCCGATGATCTCCTAGAACCTCAGGCCATTTCGCGGATGGTTGCTTGCTTCGAGAACAATCCCGGCCTATCGCTTGTTACTTCGTTTAGGCAGACAATCGATGAAGAGGGCATGATAATCCCACCTACTTCGTCGACACAATGCCTTAGTGATAAAAACATCATAATCAATGGCAAGTTTGCGGGAGACAGGCTATTGGGCTATCTCGTAAATTATATCGGCGAGCCGACGACCACTATGTTTCGCACGGAGGATGCAGGTAGCCCTTCTGACTTCTTTAAACTTGGAGATGGCGAGCCAGAGGGCCTATATGACATTCTGATTTGGTTACGGCTGCTTCTGGTTGGGGATCTGGCTTATATGATTGAGCCGCTCAGTAGTTTTCGTATGCATCCACAGCAACGAACCTCGGGTATCGCATTCGTGGCCCATCTCATTAATCAATGGCCACAAATAATACGCCTCGCGAAGTCCGTCGGATACCTTGAGTCGACGCGACTGGAGCAATCAGCATTAACTCGATTTGTTCATAATACGCTGAACCTAATTATAGAGAATCCTGAAATGGCTGCTGAAGACCGAGAGCTTCTATTGAAATCTTGTTATGAGAGCCTTGGAGAGGTTACTGACATTCTTGAGCCATCTTGGTCTTGACTTAGACCCGTAACTCTTGGTGGGTTGTGGAGTCTAAGAGGGGTTGCCCCGGCAAGGAGTTTCAATTGCGGCGGTATGCTCAATAGTTAAATAGTTGGTATGCGTACCTCTAACTAGGACCGATCATCTCCGGGTTAAAGTCGGGGCTCCACGGATAATTCCTATTATCCCTTTACGAACTACCAGCGACTGATAGATGCCTGAAATGCTCGTGCCACTTGGGAACCAGAATTTCAGATAAATACCCGAGCCGAAGAAGGTTCCAAACGAACAGGGGTCGATAAGATCCCCCGTTCGCGCTTGAACTTTTTGGTCGGGCTGCCGGGATTTGAACCCGGGACCTCCTCGTCCCGAACGAGGCGCGCTACCAAGCTGCGCTACAGCCCGCTGGTTCAGACTGGGCACGCAGCCGATGCGACCTGATCTGAGCAGAAGTTGATCCTAGCTTACGCCGGGCATGCGGTTCCGGGCGAGGCGGATGGGCGCAGGACCGCTATACAGGGGAGGGAAGATAGGAGTCATCTTGGTACTCCTCGCCATTGAGCAAGGCCTGTGCAGCCTTGCGAAGCTTGATTGGGTTGAGCGGCTTTACGATCCACCCATCCGCGCGTGACCTGCGAGCCAGGAACACGTCGGGTCTCCTGTCGACCATCAACAGGACGGGAATGTAACCGAGTCGTCCGGCGCTCTCTTCCAGCCTCAGCTCCAAGCAGGTGGCCATCCCACCCATGTTCCCGGCCTGCATGTCGAGAATTGCAAGGTCGGGGACGGTTTCGCCCACCGCTTCCATTACCGAGTAGCCGTCTTGTGTGTCGATGAAATCGCAATCGGGAATGGTGAGCGCGGCCTTTACCGACTCGCGCACTTCCTTCGTATCTGCCGAGATGAAGATAATTGGCACAAACTGAGCGTAGCTTCGTTGGCGATGCCTATACACATCAATGCACACCCACCTGAGCTCCGCAAAAAAGAGACGGCTAGGTCTGGGTATCCACCAGATGCTCGGCCACCAATTCGATCCCGGCCAAGTCATGCACGTCTTCTTGAAGTAATGGGACCTTCACCACGGGAGCTGGATCGACGACTTTGGTAATGACTGCGAGAAGCTCTTCTTCGGCGTGGTTCTGCGCTCTGATCGCAAGCCAATTGGAGATCATGGCCTTTGCGTCCGAAGCTTCTCGATGGCCTTTGGCGTCGATCTTTGAAGCAGCTAGGTCCCGCTCACCATCAGTATTCGGCCATGTGGCATCCAATCCCGCAAGTACTGACTTGGGGCCAGGATCAAACTTAGGGTGTACGCGATTGACGATCAGAGCGTCAACCCCCAAGCCGATCTCCAAGAGGCGTTTGGCGAAAAACATTGCCTCATCGATGGCCTCGCTTTTCGGAGCGGTTGCGAGAATGAATGCGGTCTCGTCCGAGCCGAACAGGGATTCAACCCTGTGTGCCCGTTGGCGAAACCCTTCCTCCAACCCCTCGAAGGCATGGAAGAACTCCACTGCGTCGGTCACTACTTCCGCTCCGACCACCTTGGAGATGGTGCGGAGGAATGTGCGGGTCGCCAGCGAAACTGCTCTCAAATAAGCTCGCGTCGGCATCATCAACAGGCGGAAGATCTTGTTTTCGAGGAAATTCGCGAGCCTTTTGGGGGCTTCGAGGAAATCGATGGCATTGCGGGTAGGGGGCGTGTCGACCACCACGAGGTCGAAACGCTCGTCGTTGTAAAGCTCGTAAAGCTTCTCCATCGCCATATACTCCTGCGTACCAGAGAGTGCGCCTGAAAGGTTCCGGTAGAGCTTGTTGTTGAGAATCGCCTGGGCTTGAGCCTCATTGGCCGAGTGGCGATTGATCAGGTCATCGAATGTGACTTTGGTGTCCAGCATCAAAGCCCAAAGCTCGCCTGGCCAGTCCCCAGCCACCGACCTTGGCTGGTTCTCCAGCGCCTCCAAGCCAAAGGCATCAGCAAGCCGTCGTGCCGGGTCGATTGTCACCACGCAAACGCGCTTGCCGGCCTTGGCTGCACTCAGTGCCAGGGCGGCCGAAACAGTCGTCTTCCCGACTCCTCCCGAACCGCAGCAAATGATGACCTTCTTGGAATGGATCATCTCGGCAATAGGGGAAGCCGTTTGCCTTGCGTCCCCGTTTTGCGCTTCGGGCCCGGCGCTCTTACGGCTGCTTTTCGGGGACGAAGGGCTCAACGGGGCTCCATTTTTGCTATTGCCTCTTCGAGCTTTGATGAGAGAAATCCGATACCTGCCGGATCCATCTTGGAAGTTGGGTATAGCGGGAGGCCCACTTGTGGCAGAGGCAGCAACTCCGATAGCCGTGCAAGTTGGCGTTGCTGGAGGGCGTGGCGGGTGGTCTCGAACTCCATGGCATTCGATAGGAGGTCACAATCGGCACTACTTAGTTTCAAACCCATCAAGGCTCCCCCCTTCTGCAGGGCTGAGCTTGAGGGAAGCTTCATACTCAGGCCCGAAGTGTTCCCAGGCCCGGCGGCCTCGCCATCGGCGTCAAGCTCTACGCCGCAGACGGGAAGAAGGCAGTTGACTATGACCGGGCCGAGCTTGATCCCGATCTTGTCCTCTAATTCGAAAGCCGCTTCGGCCACTTCGTTTACCGGCGTTTCCTCTGCCAGAGTGACCAGGAGGACCTCGCACCGCTTAGGGTCTCCGAGAAACTCAATTACTTCGGAGGTTTGCAACCGAATCGGCCCAACCTGCACTGCATCCATCAAGCCAAAAGCACTTGAAAGCGCCCCCATAGTGTGACCCGTGGCGGGAGCATCCACCACGATCAAGTCGGCTGACTGAAGTAGGTCCAACTGCTTTATCTTGCCAAGCACCAAGATGTCGCGGATTCCTGGAATGGCCGTGGCGACCACGTCCAGAACGCCCGAAGAGGCGAGACGCTTTGAAATTCGAGCCATTCCGTGGTCGGCCAGATACTCGATAAGGGCATCGTCTGGAGTCAGGCGCCTGGCGCGAACCCGAGCTTTGCACTCGCCCATTTGCGCCGAGAGAGAATCACCAGGCTCTCTTAACACGACTTCTTCATAGTCGAGCGTGCCTTCGAGGCCGAAGTCGGCTGGAATGGCGCTCTTCCCGTCCAACTCGACTATGAGCGTATCCACGCCCTTAGCCGCCGCCATGTTGGCGAAAGCAGCTGTGATCGTGGTCTTACCCACTCCTCCCTTACCGGCGACGATGACAACCCGCGCCTGCCGGCTGAACTCGACTGCATCCATAGCTAAACGAGACTAACTCCCAAAGCGCCTCGACGCCCGAAATTTCCCCTTGTTGGCGGGCAATTCTGGTTGTACTCTCTCGGTTGGCGTCCGGGTATTGGGGATTTCCCCTGGTGTTACCACTGGTTACCTGGATATCTTAAGTAACTAAGGCTAGTGGGTAGGCGACGCCGGTTTGTAGTTTTTGGAGGTACAGGTGTCGAGTGTTTTGAAGTCGGCGGACGAGCTATGGCAAGAGAGGGCGGCATGTAAGGGTCCTCAGCTTGCCCTTTTCTATCCGCCCTCTGACACGGAGCGTAAAGTCCAGAGGATAGGCAGGGAACGCCAAGCGAAGGCGATCTGCAAAATCTGCCCGGTATCGAATGAGTGCCTGGATTACTCGATCCGAATACAGGAGCCTCATGGGATCTGGGGAGGCATGAACGAGGTGGAGCGCCGCAGGATACTCTCGTTCCATGCCCCAATCCAGCGAACCCGGCGCGTGGTCAGGAGATCCTGAGCTTGCCGCTACGGTAGTCCTGGTACGTTCTCCTCTCTCGCTGGACGACGGGTCCAGCAATCTTGAGGTGCTCTTGTTGGAGCGCAACAACGATGCAGTCTTCGCTCCAGGTGCTCTCGTGTTCCCGGGAGGCCGAGTCGAACCCGAAGACGGCTCGCTTGAATGGGAAGAGGTTGCGGGCCACGATGACGAAGCCGCCAGCGCGGAATTGGGCCTGGTTTCCGGTGGCCTGGCGTTCTACATCGCAGCTATCCGGGAATGTTTCGAGGAGTGTGGAATTCTGCTCGGGTTGTCGAGTGGCGCAGGGGTGCGGTCTCGCTTGGCTCGGCTTTCGAACGCACCAGCTGACAATGGTTCGAACCGGCCATTCACGCCACAGTCGGTCAAGGACATTTACGGCGATGAGCTCACTGGGCCGGCAACGAAGCTCGTATATCTCGGCCGAAGGATCACACCGATCGGACCTCCGAGAAGGTTCGACACGCGGTTTTTTGCTGCAGAAGTGGGTGCGTCGGTTCCGGTGGAGGTGGATGGGGCCGAGATCGTCAACCACGCCTGGATGAAGCCGATGGAAGCGTTGGCAATGAACAGGAAGGGTGAGATAAAGATGCTCGCGCCCACCATCCAAGCACTTGAAGTGATCGCTCGGGCATGTTCGTTCGGTGATGTTGCGGATCCCTGCAAAGGGCTGCGACTGTGAGCGAAGGCGATATCGTTCCCGGCATTCCCGTCAAGATTTCTGAGAACGTAAGACGGATTGTCGCCCCGAACCCCTCGATAATGACCGGGACCGGCACCAATACTTACATCGTCGGGGACCGGCCGTCGATCGTCATCGACCCGGGGCCTGAGATCGAGTCACACCTCAATGTGATCCTCGATGCTTCAGGTGGAAACATCAACTCCGTGTTGCTGACCCATACCCACCCGGACCACGCGCCTTTGGCTGCCAGGCTCTCGGCCGTTACGGGTGCCCCAGTAGTTGGGTTCAGCGCAGGGGATGGAGTCGCTCTCGACAGGGAAATTGCCGACGGAGGGATCGTATCCGTTGGTGAGCTGACGATTAGGGCGGTCCACACTCCAGGCCATGTCTATAACCACCACGTCTACCTTCTTGAGCAAGAGCAGCTCGCTTTCTCCGGGGATCACATCATGGAGGGATCGACTGTAGTGATAATCCCTCCCGAGGGTGACATGGCTGATTACTTAATGAGCCTCCGCAAACTAAGCGGTCTCGAGCCTGAGGTCTTACGAATAGCTCCTGGGCACGGCCGAATAATTGAGGACCCGGTTTCCACAATCAAGGCATATTTATCCCATAGAATCCATAGAGAAAAGTTGATATTTGACGCTGTTCCCCCCGAAGCCGAAGTTTCGGTTGCCGAAGTCGTCGATGTCGCATACGAAGGAACTCCGGACCACCTTCTTCCGGTAGCCAAGTATTCCGCCTGGGCTCATTTGAGGAAGCTCGAAAAGGAAGGCCGAGTTACTTCCAATGCGACCGGCGCGCTTGAGTCTTTGTGGAGGAGGGTCTGAGGAAGGAGAGTTCCACCGAAAATGTATGAGTTCGACCTCTGGACCTACTTTAACCAAGAGCAAGTTCTCTACCTTGAGCTATTGGCAAGATTCCTTTGCAGGCTCGGGTTCACCGAGTACGAGGAGATCGAGCGTTTCTCGAGCACTCCGGGAGCAGCTCTAGGGCCCGTCGCTAAGCAGCTCGTCGAAGCTGGCCAAGGGCCTGCAGTTGCGTGGCTCGCGTCGAACGACTTCGTTGTGGCGAAGAGGCAGGAAAAGGATCGTGAGACCCTTGCTCCCCTACAGATCGCATGGCCCGGCAATGCCGAGTCGATGATCGGCTATGAGGCCCTTCTGTTAGTGGCCTACCTCCTTGGGCAATTGAGTGAAGAGGCCGTCCCGGGTGATTTCGTGGAAACGGGAGTTTGGAGAGGCGGCGCGTCCATCATGGCTCGGGGGGCTATGAAAGTCATGGGTGACACTTTCAGGAAGGTCTGGGCGGCCGACTCGTTTCAAGGGCTGCCGCCTCCCGATCCTGGCAAGTACCCAGCCGATGAAGGGGATGAGCACTTTCTTCAGCCACAGCTTGCGGTATCTCTCGAGGAAGTGCGGCACAATTTCAAGGTCTATGGGTTATTGGACGAGCAGGTTGAGTTCTTGCCCGGTTGGTTCTCGGACACTCTGCCGAAAGCCGCAATTGAGGAAATCTGTCTGCTTCGATTGGATGGCGACATGTACTCATCGACCATCGAAGCCCTGGAAGCCTTGTACCATAAGGTCTCGATCGGCGGGTTTGTAGTGATTGATGACTACGCCTCGGTGGATGGCTGCGCAAAGGCGATAGGTGACTTCCGGGCTGAGAGGGGCATCTTCGAACCCATGGTTGCATTCAACAATGCAGCGGCATTATGGCGGAAAGAGGAAAACGTCTAGCGGAGGTTCCGCATTCCTGGCGCTGTTACCAAAGCGAGGATGGTTGCGGGTCGCTCAGGTGTTGAGAAGCGCCAGCTTGAAATCGTCGTATGAGTGGTAGTAATCGTCTGGGTCGTAGTAGTCGCTTGCGAATACCATGCACACCGAACCGGAAGAGAAGTTAGTGATTTCCCTCCAGATCATTCCGGGTATGTAAAGCCCGCGGTAGGAGCGGTTCAGCGAGAACTTCCGGTGTTCGCTACCGTCATCGACAGTGACGTCAAAGCTACCGGAGGCCGCGACTATAAGCTGCTCCAGGTTCCTGTTCGCGTGCCCGGCACGGCTTTCGCCCCCCGGAACGTCGTAAAGATAGAAGACTCGCTTGATTTCGAACGGGATATGCCTCTTGGACTCGACAAAGGTGAGGTTGCCGCGAGCATCGCCAATCTTCGGCAAGTCCAGGAGTAGTGCGTCGTCGATTGAAGGCATTTCAAGCCGATGTTAGCAAGGTAGAGCTAGTGGAACGCGTTAATCGAATCGATTACGTAATCGAGATCGTCCTTGCTCAACGAGGGCCCCATCGGGAGACTCAAGACCTCGTCGTGAATCCTCTCGCTTAGGGGGAATGTCTCCTTTGCCAGTGTCGTGTGAGCGTAGGCCTCTTGCCTGTGAGGAGCGATCGGGTAGTGGATCAAGGTCTCGACTCCCTTCAGCCCAAGATGCTCTCTAAGCGCGTCCCTTCGTGTTGCTCTGACCACGAATAGGTGCCAAACGTGACTTAGAGAGTCGCCTGCGTTGGCATTGCTTGGTTGTTTGCCGACATCCGGAAGCCTTAACGACTCAACGTCGATGGACGCCAAGTAGTCGCCGGCGAGGCCGGCTCGGCGGGAGTTCCACTCGTCCAGTCTGGGTAGCTTCGCACGGAGTAGTGCTGCTTGGATCTCGTCCAGACGTGAGTTGAATCCCTGAATCTCGTTTACGTATTTCACACGCGAGCCGTAGTTTCTCAGTGCCTTCAGTTTTGCTGCAAGTGCCGGATCGCTGGTGGTAATTGCCCCGCCGTCACCCAAGGCTCCGAGGTTCTTGGATGGAAAGAAGCTCCACGCTGCAGCCGTCCCGAATGAGCCCACTTTCTTCGGTCCAATGGCGGCACCATGCGCTTGTGCGCAATCTTCAAGGACGGCTATCGAGTGGCGCGCGGCAATTTCGGTGATGCGCACCATGTCGGCTGGGTTCCCGTACAAGTGGACTGGCAGGATCGCCGACGTGCGATGAGTGATGGCTGCTTCAATTCCGTCCGGGTAGATATTGAATGTCCGAGGGTCAGGTTCCACTGGAACGGGGATGGCGCCGATTGCGCTTACCGCGAGCCAGGTTGCGATGTAGGTATTGGATGGAACGATTACCTCGTCTCCCGGTGAGACCCCAATCGCCCGGAGACCTAGGTGAAGGGCATCGAATCCGTTGCCGACGCCTACGCAGTATTCAGTTCCGATATAAGTTGCGAACTCACTTTCGAACGCTTCAACCTGCGGGCCAAGGATATAGTGGCCGCTTTGCAGGAACTCGCTGAAAATCCCTTCAGCCTCGCCGGTGACTTCCGCGTTGATGGAGGCCAAGTCGAGGAATCGAACCCTCGGACTGTAGTTCTCCGTCATTTGCTGAAGATCATTCAATCTGCGCCTTCCATCAGGATATTAGCTCTGTATTCCTAGCCTATTGCTCGCCTTACGTTTTCCAGCATCCGACCCGTACAGCCATCCATGGAAACGACAGGTGCCATGTCCGTGGTGATCCGCCGGGCGATTTCCGTCAAAGCATCCCTGACTGTTCCGTGAGCTTCACTCGAGGTCACCGCGGGTCGGCCACTGTCGCCCCCTGCGGCGACCGAGACGTCCAGGGGCACTGAGCCAATAAGGGGTACGCCGATTTCCATCGCCAGCCGTTCGCCCCCGCCGGACCCAAAGAGCTCGTAAGTCGTTCCGTGCTCGCAGGTGAAATCCGACATGTTCTCTATAACTCCGGCGATCCTCAGATAGCTCTTCCGGGCCATTGACGCAGCTCTCTGGGCGACTTTCTGCGCAGCTTCGGGCGGGGTGGTCACGATGATCATCTCAGCGTGCGGCAGCATCCTCGCCAGACCCATTTGGATATCTCCAGTCCCGGGGGGCATGTCCACCAGCAGATAGTCGAGGTCTCCCCAGCTCACGTCCTGCAGAAATTGCTGAACAGCACGATTGAGCAACAATCCCCTCCACATGATCGCCGACGACTCGTCTGCCAGGAAGCCCATGGATATGACCTTCAGCAGTCCCGGCTCGATCTTCTTTTCGATCGGGATGATCTTCTTTGAATCATCGGCTCTGAGCTGACCATCCATACCCAGCATCCGCGGGATTGAGAATCCCGAGATGTCTGCATCCAAGACGCCCACGGTATAGCCGAGGGCGGCAATGGCAACGGACAGGTTGGCGGTAATGGAGGACTTTCCTACGCCGCCTTTGCCTGACGCGATAGCCAGCACCCTTGCGTCTCCTGGAATCTGGGTATCGGGGGCATTTTCGCCGGCACGCCTCCTCAGTCGGTCCATGAGGCGGCTCCGCTCCTTTTGGTCCATCGTCGTGACTTCAATTTCGGGAGTCGGTATGACATTTGGAACATTGGCGACTGCCCTCTCGACGTCCTGGCGAATCTGCTTCATGAGCGGGCAGCCGGCGATTGTCAGAGCGATGCGGATAGTCACTTGACCGTCTGAAGCGACTTGAACACCTTGGACCATACCGAGATCGACGATGTTGTCGCCCAGCTCAGGGTCGACAACCCCTTTGAGGGCATTGAGAACGGCATCTTGGGGGGTTATGGGCACTTCCCCAATTGTATGCCTGCTCAGGGATTACTCCGTTCCGGTTCATTGGCCGTTTCGATGCCATCGGCCAATGAAATCCGTAGTACCCTATTAACGCTGATAGAGGAGGTGCTTCGAGCAATGAGTATCACGAGCTCAGTTTCGATCGGGAAGAAGCCAGAGCTGATCACGCTTTCCGATGCTGCAACATCCAAGATTTCCGAGTTGATCCGTGAAGAAGAGGACGCCAATCAATTGGTCCTGAGAGTAGCGGTTCGTGCAGGCGGGTGCTCGGGTTTTGCCTACGAGATGTTCTTCGATACCGAGGTTGCCCAAGACGACGAGGTGCGTGAAATCGGCGACTTCCGGTTGGCCGTCGATCCTGAGAGCGCAGAGATGTTGAAGGGTTCGAGCCTCGATTATGTGGACGGGCTCAATGGCACGGGTTTCAGCTTCTCAAACCCAAACGCAACCAAGACATGCGGTTGCGGCAACTCCTTCAGCTAGTCGACTCCTCGTTCTAAGATTTCTCTTAGCGTGAGTTCGCTTGGCCAGGACCTCGGGTGACCGCGCCCATCGGCCCGTACGTTCCCGTGCTAAGGGCAGGAGATTGGGTAATCACTTCTGGCCAGCTGGGAATCGTTGAGGGAAAGCTTGTTGAGGGAGGTGTGACTGGCCAGCTCAAGGCGGCAATAGCGAATGGCAAAGCTCTGCTTGAGTCAGCTTCCTCCTCTCTTGACCAAGTGGTAAAAACAACGGTCTTTCTGGTCGACATGTCGGACTTTGCGGATATGAACGAAGCGTACGTGGAGGCTTTTGGCGATCACCGGCCCACAAGATCTGCCGTTGCTGTTAGAGAACTGCCAATGGGGGCACAAGTCGAGATTGAGTTCTGGGCGTATTCGCCGTAGCTGATTCCTGCGGATCGATCGGGTTGCAACAACTCGTATCTTTCGCGTGTGGTTCTGTTCGTAAATTCGCCAAGGTGGCTCGAATCTCTGGCTACAATTCCCCTGGATGATTGAGCCCTTACAGGATTTGATTAACTCGCTTCTCTCCTACGCAGGGGAGCGATTGGCGGGCGTCTCCGAAGGAATGCAGCTCGGTCCTGTTATCGGGGATGCTAGGGGAATGGCTTTGGCCGAGTTCTTGCTCGGTGGCGGACGTAACGGAGTTCTTGAGATCCTTGAGCGAGACGATGGTTTCCTGTCAGTCACAGACATGGCCAGGTATTTTCTTCCAATTCAGCAGTGGCGTACGACTCACGTCTGGGCTTGCGACCAGGCCCGGGGAAGAATCCTGGACCTCGGTGCTGGGGCAGGCACTCACTCTTTGCATCTCCAAGATAGAGGCTTGCGGGTCACCGCCTTGGATACTTCACCATTTTCGATTGAGGTTTGCCGAGCGCGAGGAGTCCAGGAGACTTTCCTGGGGACTACTAGCGAGTTGCGAGAGCGAAGCCCAGAACCCTTTGACACAGTGATGCTGCTTGGCAGCGGGGTCGGTTTTCTTTGGAGTCGAGAGGCCGGTAAGGCGTTCTTAGAGGAGTTGTCGAACCAATTGCGACCTTCTGGCCGGGTCATTGCCGAAGAGTACTCGGACGTCCGGACGCTTGACTTTGCGGTCGGCTCGATGAAGCCCGTCCAAGAGAGGCTCATCAGGTCCAACTCGAAATGTGGCCAGGAGATCGGATTTGCTAAATACCGGTACCGGCATCTTTCGATTGCGACGGATTGGTTTGATTGGATCCACCCCGAAATTTCCTATGCATTGGAAGTCTTCGAGAGCGCGGGCTTCGAGGTTATTGACGCAATCGAGGAGGACTGCCTTTACGCTCTCGTAGCAGAGAAGCGCTAGCGAAACCTGCAAGGTTCTCCTGCATGCCCCCCGCAGAGACTGGTATTTATTTCCCCCTGTCTTCAGTTGAGACGCCGAGTTCAGTTCGCAAACGGCTCCTTGCTCAGCGAGACCGATATCTATTGATCCCTTATCGGCCCCAACGGGTCTCGCCAAAGCGATAGCCAACCGACCTGACGGTGTCGATTAGGTGGGCATTTTCTTCGCCGAGCTTGGCGCGTAGTCGGCGGACGTGGACGTCGACGGTCCTAGCGCCTCCGAAGTACTCGTACCCCCAAACCCTTGAGAGCAGAGTCTCCCGAGTGAACACCTTGCCCGGATGGGAAACGAGAAACTTCAAGAGCTCGTACTCCATGAACGTAAGGTCCATGGGCTTTCCGTTCAGTACGGCCTGATAGGTTTCGAGGTTCAACGCCAAAGGACCGTATTCGACAAGCTCGGGCCGTAGCCCACGTCCCGTCCGCCAAAAGAGATGCTGCAGGCGGGCTTCCAACTCTCCGGCTTGCATAGGAGAGACGCAGAAGTCATCAAAGAGATCTTCTCGAAGTTCCAGTTCGCGGAGCTGCTCTGGCGAAACCATCAATAGGAGCGGCCTGAGCGGCATGTCTCGCTTCCGCAACTCTCTACAGAGTGAGAACGCACCTTCGGGATCGTCGATTGCCCAAATCGCAGCTCCCGACCATCCGTCTTCGGGCTCGTGAGAATCGACGCTTTCGGTGTTGCTTACCGATTTCCAAGGGTATCCGGCATTATCCAGAGCCATGGCCACATTAGGGGGGAGCGGGTCTGGATACGCCAAAAGTGGTTCCATGCCATGCCTCCTAAAGCTGTCCGAGATAGCGGTCGAGCTCGAACTGGGTTACCTGTGCTCTGTAGTCACGGCTTTCAGCTCGCTTATTCCGGATGAACCACTCAAAGACGTGATCGCCGAGGGTTTCGGCAATCAGTTCGGACCCGGCCATTGCTGCGACCGCACCCTCAAGGCTGGCAGGAAGCGGCTCGATACCCAGCCTGTGAAGGTCCTTGGGGGTTAAGTCGAACAGGTTGTCCGTAGTTTCGTCTGGAAGCTCGTAGCTCTCTTCGATCCCTTTCATGCCGGCCGCGAGAATTACTGCGAATGCGAGGTAAGGATTGCACGCCGGATCCGGTGCACGGTACTCGATACGGGTGGAGTCCGACCGGCCCATCTTCGGAACGGGGACACGTACGAGCGCCGATCGGTTATTCCTTGACCAAGAAACGTAAACGGGTGCCTCGTAACCAACGACCAATCGCTTGTATGAGTTGACCCACTGGTTGGTAATCGCCGTCAGCTCCGGTGCGTGACGCAGAACACCTGCAATGAAGCCTTTGGCTACCTTGGACAATCCAAAAGGGTCTCCCGGGTCGGAAAAGGCGTTCGCCTCCCCTTCGAACAACGAAAAGTGAGTATGCATACCTGACCCCTGGACCCCTTCCAGAGGCTTCGGCATGAAACTGGCATAGGCTCCGTGCTCAAAAGCGATTTCCTTGACGATCTGGCGTGCAGTCATAACTGAGTCGGCCATGGTGAGCCCATCTGTATATCGAAGGTCTATCTCGTGCTGGCCCGGTGCGTCCTCGTGTTGCGCGTATTCGACCGGTATGCCCATATCTTCCAGTGTTAGGACCGACTGCTCGTGCAGTTTCGCTGAAAGCCCATTGGAGCGCATCTCAAAGTACGATCCGCTATCGAGTGGCTTGGGTGTCTTAGTAGGGTCTGCGGAATCAAAATAGAAGTACTCCAATTCCGGAGCCGCAAAGAATGTGAAACCACGCTCTCGAGCCTTGCCCATTGCTCGCTTCAGCGCCTGTCTTGGGCAGCCCTCGAAAGGCGTGCCGTCCAAGTTGGTGATGTCGCAAAAGACCCTGGCGGTGGATGCTCCGGAAGTTCTCCAAGGCAGAATCTGAAACGTCTTGGCGTCCGGCTTTGCCAGTACGTCACTCTCTTGCACCCGAGAGAACCCGTCGATGGCCGAGCCGTCGAAGGTCATCCCCTCCTCCAGGGCATTCTCGAGCTCGGCGGGCGTGATGTTGAAGCACTTTGCAACCCCCAACACGTCCGTAAACCACAATTGGACGAACCGGATTCCGCGTTCCTCTACCGTCCTCAATACATACTCGTTGTGGTTCTCCATGATCGCCGGCACCTTCCTTAGCGAATAGAACGGCCTGTGGCCAACGACTTGCGCTGATCGGTGATACGTAAGTTGTAGGCCTGCGTATAGTCTCTCAGGACTGGCGTGCAATCCGGAAACCAATGGGGATGAGTTAACAAACCGGAAACCTGGGGCGACATGCGCAACTTAAGCACGGCCAGGCGAAAGAGCACGTAAAATCTGGGATTGTGCCCGAGCTTTCAGTCGCACTTTGCCAAATAAACACTGTCGTAGGCGACCTGGATGGTAATTCTTCCAAGGTGATCGACTACCTAGTTGAGGCCGAACGGCTCGGCTGCGACCTTGCGGTCTTCCCGGAGCTGACGATTACGGGGTACCCACCCGAGGATCTCTTGTTGAAGCCGGGATTTGTACGTGAAAACGTCGAGGCGTTGGAGCGGGTAGCCAAGGCGACAGCGGATCTGAAGACCGTGGGCGTAGTGGGGTTCGTAGACCCCTCGCCGATTGGAGTCTTCGATGCCGCCGCAGTCATTGCCAAAGGTTGGACGGTGGACGTTTACCACAAGCAGCGACTGCCCAATTATTCGGTGTTCGACGAGAAGAGATACTTCCGTGCCGGTACGGGCGAGCCCATTCTGTTCAAGCTTGCAGGGGTTATTGTCGGCCTGGCGATCTGCGAAGACGTTTGGGTTGCAGATGGGCCGGTCCCGGGGGAGGCGAAGTCGGGTGCCCAGCTGATCGCGGTGTTGAACTCGTCTCCTTACTATGACGGAAGACTGGCCGAACGGCAGCTCATGCTGGCAGAGAGAGCCGCCACCAATTCCTGCACCATCGCGTACGTAAACCAAGTCGGAGGCCAAGACGAGCTGATCTTTGACGGGGGATCGATGGTTTGCGGCCCCGCCGGAGAGCTCGTGGCTTCGTCGTCGACTTTCGCCGAAGAGATCACGGCGGTGAGATTGCACTTTCCGGAGCCCACCGGAATAGGGAATTACGTGCAAATTGACGATGCCGGCAAGCGCTCCAAACCGGCGCGACCAGCCGGCTTCGGTACCACCCTGGTTCACTTGGAGCCGGAAAACATCACGACGGAGGAAACCAGGCCTCCGGATCTGGCGGCCATGTATGCGGCGCTCGTAATGGGTACGCGGGATTATGTCGAAAAGAACGGCTTTTCTGAAGTGGTGATCGGCCTGTCCGGGGGAATCGACTCTTCGCTCGTGGCGACCATAGCGGTGGACGCTCTCGGACCGGACCGGGTACACGGGGTATCTATGCCCTCAAGGTATTCGTCCAGAGGATCTGTCGACGATGCCAAAGAACTTGCCCAGAACCTGGGCATAGATCTTCAGGAGGTTCCGATCGAGGAAGTTCACCGGGCTTTTTCGGCGTCGCTGGCAGGGGTGCTAGGTGTGCCAGGAGTGGGTCGCTTGAGTGGACTGACCGACGAGAACCTTCAGTCGAGGATTCGCGGGGTGATCTTGATGGCGATCTCCAACGCCAAGGGCTGGCTCGTGCTGACGACCGGAAACAAGAGCGAGATGGCAGTCGGCTACTCCACTCTCTATGGCGACTCAGCGGGAGGCTTTGCTGTTATCAAGGATGTTTTGAAAACGACTGTGTTTAAGATGAGCGAATGGAGGAACGACCAGGCTGAGAAGCCGGTCATTCCGGAAGCAGTTATCTTGAAGCCGCCCTCGGCCGAACTTCGCGAGGATCAGCGTGATGACCAGTCGCTGCCGCCCTATGAGGTGCTGGATCCGATTCTAAAGGCATATATCGAGGACGATATGACTGCGGAGGAACTCGTTTACCTGGGATTTGACCCGGGCCTGATTTCACGGGTCGTCAGCCTCGTGGACCGTGCGGAATACAAGAGGAGGCAGATGCCTCCTGGCGTACGAGTTACCACGAAGGCCTTCGGCAAAGATCGCAGGATGCCGATCACTGTGAAGCCCAATCGATGGGGGCCTTGAGTGGGACAAGGAATCGAAGCCTCGGAGAAAAATGGCCGAGTCCCGAAATTAGGTGGTGAAGTAAGTGGTCGTCTTACGCTGGTCGACAATGCAACGCTGGTCGGCCTGCATTGCTGGCTTGCTTTGAAGAGCTTTGAAATTCTCGGAAACTGGGCCATGTCGGAAGCAAACGCATCGGCGAAAGTTCACTTCCATGCCTTCTCGCTTTACCACTTCAAGCTTGCCGACTACCTGAAAAGTTGGGTACCCGACGTTCCCCAGCTTGGGGGAAGATCTTCGTTCGTTCCCCCCGTCGGGGAGTTCAGCGCGGCATTGTCGTCCGCAACTCAAGGGCTTGGGCGGCTAGCAGAAACGGGACCGAGGATCTCGGCCAGGTACGGTGAATTTATTCCTTGGTACCAGCGATTACTTGGGTGTTACCCGGAACCCCTGGATTTGACTTCCAGGATTGCCGTGCTTCTTGATGGCGAAACACGGTCGGCATACTCAGAAATCGACTCCTACCAGGATTTTTATGACAGTGGAGCAGTCGGGCCGAGTTTCCCAGAAATGCATATTGACTCGACAGGTAAAATGTAAAGAAGGTGTGACTTCGAGAAGGGAAACGGGGTAGCAACAAGGGCCAAGCGTCTTTTTTGGTGACGTAGTTGTCAGCAAGTCTTCAGCCAGTAAGTGAGACCATTTGGTCGGCTCGCAAGCCATTCCAAGGGGTCGCGCGGCGAGAGACCATCGGCGAAAAGAGAAGTCACTCCAGCTAGTCGGCATCACGGTAATCGCGATTTCCGCCCTTTTAGGTTGGCGTCAGCCAGCCCGAGTGCGCAGAAGGATTTCCGGAGTTGCCCGTCCAGAGGGGGATTCGGCAAGAACGAGCCTGACAGATTGGGTTCGGATTGCTTTCCACCTGGATATATAAGTATTCGAGAAAATAGATTCTCGTTACGTTTGGGAATGCACAAATTTTTTTGGGCATAGAGAGGGAAAGAGGTCTGTGAGAGCAGTGGCAAAGGAAAGGGTCGAAAGGGACGAGGAGGATCTAGTACGCCTCTATCTGACCGATATTGGTCAGTACCCCTTGCTTACGAAGGACGATGAAGTCCGGTTGGCCCAGGCCATCGAGGCTGGAGCCACGGCGACTGCAGAGCTCGACAAGAACGGCAAGGAATTAACTGCGGCAAAGAAGCGCGAATATCGGCGCCAGGTGAAGGCAGGAGAGGACGCGCAACAAACCTTCGTCCAGTCGAACCTGCGCCTCGTCGTTTCGATAGCCAAGAAGTACCAGGCTTCCGGCCTTCCTCTACTGGACTTGATCCAAGAGGGGAACCTGGGCCTTATGCATGCCGTCGAGAAGTTTGACTGGCGCAAGGGGTTCAAGTTCTCGACCTATGCAACTTGGTGGATCAGGCAGGCAATCACCCGCGGTATAGCCAACACGGGGCGAACCATCCGTCTGCCCGTACATGCCGGCGACACCCTTGCAAGGGTTCAGAAAGCCCAGGCCCGCCTTGAGCTGAAGCTTGGACGCCCGGCGACCTTGGTGGAACTGAGTGCTGAGGTTGAGATGCCAGAGGACAAGCTCGTCGAGGCGCTTCGCTTCAGGGCCGAACCGCTATCGCTTTCGGAGCCACTCCGAGAGGATGGCGACGCTGAACTTGGCGACGTCGTAGAGGACAGGTCTGCAGAGTCACCCTTTGAGGTAGCTTCGACCTCGCTCCTGCCGATGGAGATATCCCGGCTGCTCTCTCCGCTCGACGAGCGTGAGCGTGAAATTCTCAGGCTTCGCTTCGGCTTGGACAGGGGCGAGCCCAGGACGCTTGAAGAGGTTGGCGAGCACTTCAACCTAACCAGGGAGAGAATTCGCCAGATCGAGGCCAGGGCTATGTCGAAGCTGCGCCATCCGTCCAGCGATACGGGCGCAAGGGACCTGTTGACCGTATAGCCTGGCTATCGAGCAACTAACACACCAAGAAGGTAGATTAGGCCCATGAAGAAGATGCTTCTCCTCGCAATTTTGGTCGGTTTGGGATTCGTAGCAGCCAAGAAGCTGCGTACTGGGTAATCGCAGCCTCTTGAAAAGCTAGGCCGGACTTTTAGGCGGACGTTGCCCAGGATTGGGCCGTCCGCCTCTTGGATCCGAGCTTCCACCCAATTACCAGCGTGGCAATCAAGGTTGCGGCGAATACAGCTGCCATTACGAACCTGGTATCGGGGACGGGTACCCGTTGAACCAGGCGGACCGGCCTGTTGAAATTGCGGATTTCCCATTCGCGATCTTTGGCCAGCTTCTGAAGCACCCTGTCGGGGTTCACGGCAACTGGGTTCCCTACTGTTTCCAACATCGGGACATCCGTGTAGGAATCCGAATAAGCATAGGAACTCGCCAGATCGATTCCTTCGCGAGAAGCCATTGCGCGGATCGCAGCCGCCTTGAACGGCCCATATGCGTAGAAGTCCATTTCGCCCGTGTACTTACCCGAGTCGTCTACCTTGGGGCGCGAAGCTATGGCTTGGTCGAACCCTAAGTAAGTGCTGAGTGGTATGACGATCTCTTCAGGTGCTGCTGAGACCATCACGACTTTCCTTCCAGCACGCCTATGTTCGCTGATCAACTCAAGGGCCTCTGCGTAGACGATCGGGTCGATTACCTTCTCCATAGTCTCTGCGACCAATTCCGAGACCTGCTCCCGATCCCAGCCCTTGGCGAGTGCCAGCACAGACTCTCTGATCCTTGAGAGCTTTTGCTCGGATGCACCGAGGTGCATATAAACGAGCTGGGCATAAAGCCCCCGTATGATCGTGCGCCTGGAAATGAGGCCTTCGTGGTACATCGGCCTACCAAAAGCGGCAATCGACGCTTTTGCAATAACAGTCTTGTCAAGATCGAAGAACGCAGCCTCCACAAGAGTGATAATAGAGGTGGTGAGAGGGGAAGGTTTGACTGTGAGTGATCGCTTTCCCGTCCGCGTGGAAATAACGATCCCCTGCAACCTGTGCTACGTATCTCTAGCTCGGCAAGTAATAGGGCATCTAGCAGCATCAACGGCCAGGATTAGGCAGTCGAAAGTCGACGACCTCAAGCTTGCGGTCTCGGAAGCCTGCTCAAACTCAATTGGGGCTTATGAAGCGAAAAGGTCGATGCATTCTTCGCTGAATCGTCCAACCGAGGGTCCTCAGGATTCCGGGGGTTATGGGGGATCTGTGGGACCTGCTGTGCCTTCGGTTGATGAGGTCGTGCGCATTACCTGGACCGAGGAGGAGACCTTCGTCACCGTTCGCGTCAAAGATAAAGGACCCGGGTTCGACCCTCAAAGCAGCTTTGCCTTGGGTGACCCTCTGGAGACAATGAGTGGGCGCGGGATCGCATTGATCAGAGCCTTAGTCGACTCGGCAAGATTTGAGTCAGGACCGGATGGCACGACAGTTGAAATGACCTTGGGCAAAGCGAGACCCAGTCACTCCCGGGGTCGTTTTGGGCCGCCTCAGCGTGGCGCCGATTGAGCTTAGGCCCCGATGAGTAAGGACTTCACCGTCTGCTCTGATTCCTCGGTCACCAGGACCAGGACCTCGTTACCTATTTCCAAGACAGTGTCGGGCCTTGGAACAACCACGTTCGAGTCTCGGACGATTGCCACAATGCTCGCATCCCTCGGTAGGTCAAGATCCTCAATCGCCTTACCGGCCGCCGGCGAGGACTCGGCCAAAGTGACCTCGACCAGCCGTGCCTCAGAGTTCTCGAATTGCAGAAGCCTGACCAGCGCACCCACCGATACCGCCTCTTCCACCAAGGCGGAGAGTAGGTGGGGGGCGGAAACGGATACATCGACTCCCCAAGTCTCGTTGAAGAGCCAGTGGTTCTTCGGGTGATTGACTCTTGCAACAACCCTTGGAACCGCGAATTCCTGCTTGGCCAATAGAGATATGACCAAGTTGTCTTCGTCGTCTCCGGTGGCCGCAACGACTACGTCGGCCTCGTCAACGCCCGCTTCATAGAGCGTGTTCACTTCGCATGCGTCACCGGTGAAGAGCTCAACACCTGGAGGCGGCGTCAATTTGGCGACTATTTCCGGTTCCAACTCCATTACCAGGACGTCATGGCCGGCGTTTCGCAGGTCTCCCGCGATGAACATGCCTACATTGCCTGCACCGGCGATTATCACTTTCAATGTATCGCCGCCGGCTTGATACCACTGGCCAGGAACTCGTCAAGCTTCTCCACGAATCCGGTGGCTACGGCGAGATGGACGATGTCACCTTCCTTGCCGATCATGTCTCCTCCGAATAACTTCGCCTCGCCGGACCTAACGACCGAGATGACACTTGCCCGGTCGTCAATGTTCAGTTCCGACAGGTTCCGTCCAGCCCAGTGTGCAGGCAGGTCACGTTCCAGAAGGCCCAGTGTTCCCGTCGCATCGGTCCATTCGGTGGGCGAAGCGTCCGGAAGGAGTCTTCTCATCACCTGGTCTGTAGTCCAGGTGACCGTGGCAACCGTAGGAATACCAAGGCGCTGGTAGATCGCAGCTCGTCGGGGGTCATAGATTCGGGCGACGACGGCAGGAATCCGATACGTCTCCCTGGCGATACGGGCGGTCAGAATGTTTGAGTTATCTCCACTGGTTACAGCCGCCAGGGCATCCGCCTCGTGAGCACCTGCTTCTTCCAAGTGGAACTTGTCGAACCCGAACCCGATGACTGTCTTGCCGTTCCATCCTTCCGGCAGTCGCCTGAATGCACGGGCGTTCTTGTCGAGAATCGAGACTTCGTGGCCTCTCCCAACCAGCGAAGACGCAAGCTCAGATCCGACTCTCCCGCAGCCGACCACGATTATTTTCACGTGCTCAATGCAACACCGATATCGGCTATCGCACAACTCAGGCTTGCCGGGCGATATTCGCCAGGCACACGATCCGCGTGTTTAACTAATTGGAAATGCCTTCCGACGCTGCCAGAAGCGAAGAGGCCCGCTCTGCGGTCCTCATCCCCGAGAACATCCGCTACCGGCTAAAAGACAGGTTGCTCGGCAAGCCTTTGGTGTCGGATGAGCTGGAGGAACAGACCATCGGAAAGCCGACGGCCCTCGCGATTCTCTCGTCAGACGTGATGTCCTCGTGTGCATATGCCACTGAACAGATTCTGGGAAAGCTGGTGGCTGCCGCTGGCGTCGCAGCATTTTCTCTGGTGATGCCTGTAACTGGGGCAGTGCTGGTGGTGTTGCTTTTTGTCACCCTGTCTTATCAAGAGGTGATCAAGGCCTACCCCAAGGCGGGCGGCGCTTACGTCGTCAGCCGTGAGAATTTCGGGCTGAATGTGGCGCAGGTGGCCACCGCTGCGTTGTTGATCGATTACACGTTGACGGTTGCCGTGTCGATCGTGTCGGGGACTGACGCACTTACCTCCGCATTTGCCCAGCTTAGGCCGTATACGGTTGAGATCTCCGTCGGGTTCGTACTCTTGATCGCCTTCGGGAACCTGAGAGGCATCAAGGAGGCAGGCCGGATCTTCGCCCTTCCGACCTTCTTCTTCATTGCCAATATGGCGATATTGCTCGGCGTCGGCGTGTTCAAGTACTTCAACGGCACGCTGGTGGCACATCGAGTTTCCGGAGTGGGCCAGATCAAGTTCGGCCACCCTGGCTCTGGTCTTCTCATGGGCGTGTCTGTCTTTGCAATGCTGGCGGCCTTTGCCAACGGAGGGTCGGCGCTCACCGGTACCGAGGCGATCTCCAATGGAGTGAGCGTCTTCCGGAAACCTCAGGTGCGCCACGCTCGGCAGACGCTCGCTGCAATGGCGCTCATCCTGGGTACGCTCTTCCTTGGGGTGTCCTTCCTGTCCTCCAAGGCGCACCCGCTTCCGTTCTCAACAGGGTCGCCATCGGTGCTTTCCCAGATAGGCGAAGCGGTTTACGGCACCAGTGCCTTCGGCCACTTGATGTATTACCTGTTGCAGGCCGGCACCATGTTCATCCTCGTCTTGGCCGCAAACACCAGCTTTACGGGGTTTCCTTTCCTCGCCAGCTTCGCGGCGAAGGATTCGTTCCTTCCTCGCCAGCTGATGCGCAGAGGCCATCGCTTGGTCTTCTCGAACGGAATAATCGTCCTAACTCTGGTGGCGGTGGTTTTGATCGTTGTAGCCGGCGGATCTCTGGATGTCCTGATTTCGCTTTACGCCATCGGTGTGTTCACCGGCTTCACAATGGCCGGTGCCGGGATGGTAAAGCACCACTTGGTCGCAAAGCAGCCGCACTGGAAGCGAAGCCTTGCAATTAACTTCTCGGCAGCGGTGCTTTCGGCGATCGTGGGTCTGGTGTTCATCGTCACCAAGTTCACCTCTGGAGCTTGGGTTGTAGTGATCCTCATGCCGTTGCTGGTCTATTTCTTTATACGCCTTCACCGCCAGTACGAGATCGAGTCCGAAGAGCTGGAAGAAGGGGCCCCGAGGGTAGCGGACGTTCCTCCAATCAGGAGACACGCAGTCGTGGTCATGATTGACAGTTTCGACCTGGCTTCCCTCCAGGCGATCCGATATGCCCGCTCGCTGAACCCCGACGAGCTTCACGCCGTCCACTTCGTAATCGATGCCGCTAGGGCACAGGCACTTTCGTCGTCGTGGAGGCGGCTGATGGTATCCAGGTTCCCCCTGGAACTCGTCGAGTGCCCGGACCGTCGACTGGTTAGAGCGACTCTCGACTATGCCGGTGACCTAACATCGGACAACCAGACTGCCGTATCCATCCTTTTGCCCCGTCGTTCGTATGACAGGATCTGGAGTCGGCTATTGCACGACAGGACCGCTGACCGAATTGCGGAAGGTGTGGCGCTTCTAACCAATGTGAATGCGACGATCATCCCGTTCCACCTGGGCAAGAATGCGATCTCTCGTTCGGTTGCCCGCCGCCAGGCGATGTTTTCCGACCCCAGGCACGATCGCAGGCAGCGCGATTCCGAGCTGGTTCCTGCCGGCACCTCCGAGCGAGCGGGATCTGGTGCTGATGTCGACACACCCGTCGGTGACGCCGGAAGCGAGTTCCAAAGGCAAGCAGGACCCCAAGATCATGAAGCGAAGCAATCTTCCCTGGTAACCGAAGGTGAACCACCTGGAGTTGAGCCAGTGCTCAGGCGCCGCAGAGAGGATGCTTCGGCGCCATCCGCTCCCAGGCAAAGGCGCGGAATTCCTGGTCAGATTCCATCGGGAACGTTGCCATCCAAGAGCAGGGATGTTCTGGAAGGTAGCGAGTTTGTCCTGGTGCCCGGTGCCGTAGCTATCGGGACGGTCAGATACAGGCAGAAAGTCAAGGTCGCGGGTAGAGTAAAGTCCGTACGGATCCAACCTTGGGCAGGAGTACAGAGCCTTGAGTGCTTGTTGGACGACTCAACAGGGAGTTTGCCTCTAGTATTCGTCGGTCGATCGGAGGTCCCGGGAATCGCTCCCGGAGCAAAATTGGTGGCCAAGGCTAGGGTATGCGAACATCACGGTCGGCTATCGATGCTCAATCCGGATTATGAGTTCCTGGCGCCCATAGCAGCCGCCGGTGAGTCTCATTGAGCGCGATTGCGGACATTCCTGTTAGCTTTTCCAAGTCCGAACGTTACAAACGTTACTGAGATGTTGAAGATGGAAGTAAGAGAAAGGACCGGCATTGATTACGCAGCTACTGGCCAGTGAGGGAGGTTACCAAGCCTTTCACCTCAGCAACACAGAGGTGGTTTGGCTCATATTCTCCCTGGCAGCAGCCGTCTTGTCGATCGTCATTGGGCTCGTCCTGATGAAGGGTGTTATCGCAGCAGACCAAGGCACCGCCAAGATGAAGGACATAGCCAAGGCGATCCAAGAAGGGGCCGAAGCTTTCCTATCCAGGCAGTTCAAGACAATCGGATTGATAGTCCTGCCGCTCGCGGTCCTTATCTTCTTCACTGCGACCAAGGTGACCCATCAGCTCAACGGACATACCGTTGTCGACCTTACCTTTGCACAGGCGGGCATCTACAGGGTTATTTGCTTCCTTGCTGGAGCTCTTTGTTCTGGCCTCACCGGATTTATCGGAATGAGCCTTGCGGTCCGTGGGAACGTAAGGACTGCAGCCGCTGCCATCAACGGCAAGATGCCCGGGGCACTTAAGGTCTCGTTCCGGACCGGCGCAATTACCGGGCTCTTTTGTGTCGGGCTGGGTCTGCTCGGCGCCACGACGATCGTCTTCGTATTCCAGAACACCGCCACCTCGGTACTGGTTGGCTTCGGGTTCGGTGCTTCGTTGCTGGCGCTCTTCATGCGAGTCGGCGGCGGTATCTTCACGAAGGCCGCTGACGTTGGTGCGGACTTGGTGGGCAAGGTCGAGGCGGGCATCCCCGAGGACGATCCCCGAAATGCTGCCACCATTGCAGACAACGTGGGCGACAACGTGGGCGACTGCGCAGGCATGGCAGCTGACCTTTTCGAGTCCTACGCGATCACCATTATCGCGGCAATCATTCTTGGCGTGACGGCGTTTTCCTCCATAGGCCGTGGTGGCCAGGCGGCGCGTGCAGTGCTCTTCCCCTTGGTGGTGCCTGCCATCGGTATCCTGGGCACAATCATCGGCGTCTATGCAGTTCGCGCCACCAAAAAAGACACCAATGCCATGGCACCCATCAATCGTGGCGTCCGCCTGGCAGCAATATTGACCATTCTCGGAGCGGCCGCCGTGGCCGGCTCCTACATGCACTACTGGAAGGCCTTTTTTGCTGTCTTGACCGGCGTTATCCTTATGCTCGTCGCCAGTGCAATTACCGAGCACTTCACATCTACCGAGCGTAGGCCGGTTAGGGAGATAGCCGACTCGGCCGAAACTGGACCCGCCACCATCACGCTTGCGGGTATTGCCTTCGGCCTCGAATCCTCCGTGTGGGCGATCATTGCTATTGCCATAGCGATCGCCGTCGCTGCTGGAATGGCAGGCGGAAACATTGAGCTTTCGCTTTATCTCGTATCGCTTGTCGGAATCGGTATGCTCTCCACCGCAGGGATGATCGTCTCGGAGGATAGCTTCGGGCCTGTCTCCGACAATGCTGCCGGTGTGGCCGAGATGTCGGGTGAGTTCAGCGGCGAAGCCGAGCGAATCATGGTGAGCCTCGATGCGGTCGGCAACACCACGAAGGCAGTCACCAAGGGCGTGGCCATTGGGTCGGCCGTTATCGCATCGGTGTCGCTGTTCGCTTCGTTCATCGAGACCGTTGGCTCGCAATTGGGACTCCACAACCCGTTGTCCCACGGCCAAGCGGGATTCGATATCAACTGGTTGTTCCACCAGGCTGCAACCCAGATCAACGTTTCGAATCCGACAACGTTTATCGGGCTCCTTATCGGTGGCTCCATTGCGTTCATCTTCTCAGCACTTGCCATCCGTGCTGTGGGTCGCACAGCGGGTACTGTCGTCCAGGAAGTTCGCAGGCAGTTCCGTGAGCACCCGGGAATC
Organism: Acidimicrobiales bacterium; assembly: GCA_027451785.1. Taxonomy (GTDB): domain Bacteria; phylum Actinomycetota; class Acidimicrobiia; order Acidimicrobiales; family JAKAVM01; genus DAIDIS01. The sequence continues at coordinate 13,285 of DAIDIS010000065.1, read as the reverse complement.
ATGGACTACTCGGAGAAGCCCGAGTACGGCAAGGTCATTTCGATCTGCACCAGGGCATCCCAGCGTGAGCTCGCAACCCCTGCGCTTCTTGCGGTTTTGTCTCCGGTCATCGTGGGTTTCGGGATCAACTATTTTGCTCTGGGAGCATTCCTGGCAGCTGCCATCCTGACTGGCCAGCTCATGGCGAACTTCCTCTCCAACTCCGGTGGTGCATGGGACAACGCAAAGAAGTACATCGAAGACGGTAACCACGGAGGGAAAGGTTCAGACGCCCACAAGGCGGCAGTGATCGGCGACACCGTCGGAGACCCCTTCAAGGACACTGCAGGCCCGGCCTTGAACCCGCTGATCAAGGTGATGAACCTTGTTTCGCTCTTGATCCTTCCAGCGGTCATCACGCTGAGGCACCATACGGCCACGAGGCTGTCGATTGCCGGAGTGTCCCTGGTGATCCTGCTTATCTCCATCGCCATTTCCAAGCGAGAGGTCGAGTCCATGTCCGCCGATACGTCTACGCAGCCGAAGGGCAAGTCGAAGGCCGCTACCGAGATGGAACCGGCCTGATCTGCAATAGGCTGCGAACACAGGCCAATTGCAAGAGATTTGAGGAATGGCTAAGCCACTCGTAATTGTCGAATCGCCCGCCAAGGCCCGTACCATAGCGGGGTTCCTTGGGGGCGATTTCGTCGTTGAATCCTCCATAGGCCATATTCGAGACCTACCGAAGAACTCCTCCGAAATCCCGGCCAACGTCAAGGGTGAGCCGTGGGCACGCTTGGGCGTCAATGTCGAAGAGGGTTTCAGGCCTCTTTATGTGATCTCTTCCGAGAAGAAGCCCCACGTGTCCAAGCTGAAAAAGCTTGTCTCGGAGGCTTCGGAGCTTTACCTCGCAACAGACGAAGACCGGGAAGGCGAGTCGATTGCGTGGCACCTGCTCGAGGTGCTGTCTCCCCGCATACCCGTGAAACGGATGGTGTTCCACGAGATCACCAAAACGGCCATCGACCACGCCATCCAGAACTCCCGGGACATCGACAGGAGACTGGTGGATGCGCAGGAGGCCCGGCGCATACTCGACCGCCTATACGGCTTCGAGGTATCGCCGGTTCTTTGGCGAAAAGTCATGCCGCGCCTGTCTGCGGGCAGAGTCCAAAGCGTGGCTACAAGAATCATCGTCGAGCGCGAGCGTGCCAGGATGCGCCATCGAGCTGCCGAGTGGTGGGACATCCTCGGAGGCTTCTCTTCTTCGGGAACTGATTTCAAGGCTTCCATCTCTTCCATTGGTGGGGTCAGAGTCGCCAGCGGCAAGGATTTCGACGAGACGGGGAACCTTCCCGGATCCTCAGACGGTGGCCGCAATGTCGTGTTGTTGTCCGAGGGAGCAGCCGGCAACCTTGCCTCTGCTCTTCGTGAAGAGACCTTCAAAGTCGCTTCCATTGAAGAGAAGCCCTTCAAGCGGTCCCCTTATGCGCCGTTCGCAACCTCTACTTTGCAGCAGGAAGCCGGTAGGAAGCTAAGGTTCTCGTCGGCCCGCACGATGCAGGTGGCGCAAAGGCTGTACGAAAACGGCTACATCACTTACATGAGGACCGACTCGACGACTCTGTCGGACCAGGCTCTGAACGCCGCCCGGGAGCAGGTCAGGTCGCTCTATGGATCCGACTACCTTCCTGACGGGCCAAGGCGATACGACCGGAAGGTTAAGAACGCGCAGGAAGCGCACGAAGCAATCAGGCCTGCGGGAGAGCGTTTCCGGACACCGGAGCAGCTTTCTTCGGCTCTCAATGCCGATGAGTTAAAGCTCTATGACTTGATCTGGAAGCGCACGGTTGCTTCTCAGATGAAGGACGCTACCGGGACTACCGCCCAGGTACGTTTGAGCGCCTCCGTATCGGAATCACAGTCGGTGTCGTCCGAGATCGGTGGGTCTGGATTCGAAAGGACCGAGGTTGTCTTCTCGACCAGTGGGAAGGTGATCACCTTCCCTGGATTTCTGAGGGCCTACGTTGAAGGTGCCGACGACCCTGAAGCTGAGTTGGAAGACCAGGAGACAAGGCTTCCTCCCATGAGGGAAGGTCAGGAGCTTTCGCCCAATTACATGACACCCCAAGGCCACACTACTCAGCCGCCTTCGCGATATACCGAGGCGTCGTTGGTGAAGGCATTGGAGGATATGGGGGTAGGGAGGCCGTCCACTTACGCTTCGATCATCTCCACCATCCAAGACAGGGGATACGTTCGGAAGAAGGGCACGGCCCTCGTTCCGACTTTCGTCGCCTTCGCCGTCGTCGGACTACTCGAAAAATATTTTAACCGTCTTGTCGACTACGGCTTCACCGCCTCCATGGAAGACGACCTGGACGACATTGCGGGTGGCCGGGAAGAGGAGATTCCCTGGTTGACTCGCTTCTACTTCGGAGAGCCTGCAGGCGACAAGATTGGAAGCGGCAGCAGCAACGGCAATGGGGAAGACGTGCCTGCCGCTGACGGGGCGAATGGCGGACCTCCTGTATCGCACAGCCATATTTCATTGGCGGAGGGTCTGAAGAGGATGGTCGCAGACCACCTTGACGATATTGATGCCAGAGAGGTCAACTCCATTGTGATCGGCCAGGACGAGTCGGGCAGCGACATCGTCGTAAGGGTCGGTCGGTATGGGCCCTATATCGATAAAGACGGCGAGAGGGCCTCGTTGCCCGAGGACATGTGCCCGGACGAGGTAACACCCGAGACCGTTGACTCTCTTCTGAGAGCCTCCTCTTCGGAACGCAGGCTCGGCGATGACCCTGAGACCGGACTACCTGTGCTGGTTTTGAACGGTCGCTTCGGTCCTTATGTTCAGCTTGGTGAGACCAACCAGGGTCTTGAAACCGAAGAAGCGCAAGGGGAGAAAGCGCAGGGGGAAAAGGCACCTAAGGCCAAGAAGGCCCCTGACCTCAAGCGCGCCTCACTCTTCAAGTCGATGACTATGGAGAGCATCGAGCTTGAAGACGCAATCAAACTGCTCAATCTTCCCAGGGTGGTGGGCAGTGACCCGTCGGATGGCGAAGAGATCAAAGCACAGAACGGTCGCTTCGGGCCGTACTTGACCAAGGGAACCGACACTAGGAGCCTAACAACCGAAGACGAGATCTTCTCGGTTACGTTGGAGCAGGCTGTGGCCATTTTTGCCCAGCCTAAGACGAGGAGAGGCAGGACGGCGCAAGCCCCTCTCAAGGAGCTGGGTCCCCACCCCGATTCCGGAAAGCCGATAGTTGTCAAGGATGGCCGATTCGGACCATATGTAACCGACGGCGAGATCAATGCCTCGTTGAGCCGATCCGACTCGCTTGAGGAACTTGGTATCGAGCGGGCACTTGAACTGCTGGAAGCCAGAAGGGTCAGAATGGCCGAACAGCCGCCGAGAGGCAGGGGAGTAAAGAAGTCTGCCGCGAAGAAGGCCCCGGCGAAGAAATCGGCTGCAAAAAAGTCTGCCCCGGCCAAGAAGGCGGGCGCTAAGAAAGCTGCCTCGGCGAAGAAGCCTGCGGCAAAGAAAGTCGCTAAGGTTCAAGCTTCCGTCGAGCAGGAGCCTTCACTGGCGTCCTCCCCGGGCAATGGAGCTGTGACGCCAAGCTCTTCCACCAGTTTCACCTCAGAGTAAGTGTGGCCTGACCCGGACGGTGGCAGTGCCTTGGACAACGCATCAGCACCGCGCGGCCGCCTCATAGCATTCGAGGGAATTGATGGTTCGGGAAAGTCGACCCAGGCGAGGCTCCTTGCCGACCGGCTTCATGGAGAACTGACGCGAGAGCCTGGAGGGACCGAATTTGGTGCCGCAATCCGGGAGATCGTTCTTTCAAGCGCAACTGCCTTGGGACCACAAGCTGAAGCACTACTTATGTTGGCGGACAGATCGCACCATGCAAACTCCTACATCGGGCCGCTTTTGGATTCGGGAAGGCATGTCGTAACTGATCGCTTCGCCGCTTCTACTTTGGCTTACCAAGGCTATGGAAGGGGACTTGATCTTGGGTTGCTTGACTCGCTCACGTCGTGGGTTTTGGGCGAGCTACGCGCCGATCTCAATATCCTCATCGATCTGCCAGTTAAGGAGTCACTCAGGCGAGCCAACTCAAGGCCAGGAGGCTCTCAAGCGGATCGCTTCGAATCTGAAGGTACGGAATTTCTGACGAAGGTTTCTCAAGGTTTCCGCGAGATCGCTGCGAGCGGGACCGAGAGTTGGCTGGTAGTAGACGGACTGGGTTCCGTAAGCGATATCCACGATGAAATCTGCCGTGAGGTCGAGAATCGCTTCCCGGGTATTGTGGGGAGATAAGTACCCGGCAATTAGCCAATGTATTGGGGGTTTGGTGGCTGACCTATTCGGCACCAGTCGAAATCCATTCGGGAATGTGGTTGGGCAACGCTCCGTAATCGAGCAGCTGAAGAAGTTGGCAGCGAGTCCCGTGCATGCTTACATGATCCTCGGGATGGAAGGCGTCGGTAAGCTTGCTGCCGCTGAAGGATTCGCGGCCACTCTTGTCTGTGAAGACGGAGACAAGCCCTGCGGATCATGTTGGAATTGCGAGGCGGTAATGGACGGTCGCCATCCCGACGTCAATGTGTTCTCACACGAAGGTCCAAGCTGGTCGGTGGAGCAAACACGCGATATCGGGACCTGGTCACTCAGATCCCCTTCGATTGCCAAGCGCCGGGTATTGGTTCTCCGGGATTTTCACACTGCAGAAGGTGCGGCGCCCGCATTGCTGAAGTCGCTGGAAGAGCCACCTCAGTCGACTGTGTTTATCGTTATCGCGAACTCAGTGACTTCCCCGTTGCGCACCATCGCCTCACGATGCGTCATCGTTCGGATGGAGCCCCTGAGTCAGCAAGAGCTTGTGTCAGCCTTGGTTGCCGACGGTGTGGCCGAGGATTCGGCTCACAATGTCGCTCTGGTCGCCGGGGGGAGCCTTTCTCGGGCGCGGCGCCTTGTATCGGATCCAGAGTCCCTTTCCCGTAGCAATCTCTGGAGGTCCATTCCTGATCGGCTGGAGGCGAAGAACGGCGCTTTGGTGATCGATCTGACCAAAGAAGTACTCGATTCGGTCGAGAGGGCAGTGTCCGTCGTCGAAGGGCGCCAGGCTGATGAGACCAAGGCGCTTGCTGAGGCACGACGCCAAAAGTCAGCATCAAAAACCGACGAGACCGAGTTGGAGAAAGCCCACAAAAGGCAAAGGCGGAAAATCAAGACCGACGAGTTGAGGATGGGATTGTCGATGATGGCCAATCGTTACTTGGAGCAGATTCGGCCAGGCATTGAAGCAAGCGGTGGGTCGAGTGATCCGCGTCCTAGGTTGGGCGGAGCTGCGGTGGTGAGGTCTGTTGAGCTGATCAGAGAAACTTCGGACTCGCTGTTCAGAAACCCAGTCGAGCCACTGGCGATCCAGGCGTTGTTGATCAGGCTTGCGGATATTTTGGAGGACTGCACTTAGCCTTGCCGGTGGACAGGAAGTAAAGTTGAGGTCCGCGCCCGGGTAGCTCAGTGGTAGAGCAGCTCACTCGTAATGAGCAGGTCGTCGGTTCAATCCCGACCTCGGGCTCTCGTTGGTCTCCTGGGGGGACGGCCTTGGCTTACGTGTCGGTGCGGGTTGGCGTGTCGGTTACGAGGGGTAGTCGAGCAAGCTGGGCCTCATTCCGCGGCGGCTTTATCTCGGAGGATTCTGAGGGCAATTGCCACCCAAGCGATGATCAGGATCATCCAAACCACCATTTGTACCCACGGATGAAGTCCGCCAGGAAGGGATGGGCCGAAAGGTGCTCTGGTGAGCGGGGCGTAGGCGACCGGTCCGGGAGCACCGGGAGTGAGATTTGTTACCCAGAAGCCGAAAATGGCGATGGCCATACCAATTCCAACAATGAGAACTATCCGTTGGGACTGATTGAAGTTATCCATGGCTCCGTCCTGCCGAAGTTTGTATGGATCAACTCTATCCGCATGATCTTGTCTCGGACGGCTTTGAGCCCGAAAGGCCAAGCCGTCAGCTCGCGCACCGTTCTATAGGAAGTATTCAGGAACTAAAATGCTTTCTTAATTTCCTAAATACTTGCTTGACACTTCTAGTCAATATGTTAGGCTCCTGACCCAAGTGGGGATTGTCGCAAGGGTAAATAAGCGAAAAGATGCAGCGTAACCGCGTGACATGTCGTGGGTTGAGTCAGAGGTCACGGGTTGGGGGTTTGGGCGAAGGGATCTTTTTGATTCTATTGAGCTTAGCTCAATTAGGTTAATTGAGCGATAGTCAATAGCTTGCGGCAACGGAAAACAGGTACAGGTCGCAGGTGCTGCGAATGACTAGCGAGGTGTGTATGAGAAGAACGCCCAGGCTTCTGGTTTCGGCCATGGCCGCATCAGCATTGCCAATTTTGCTTTTTGGCTCGATTTCCTTGGTTTCGCCTTCAGTTGCCTCGGCAGCTATGAGCCCAACCGTGACCTCGGTATCCCCTTCTTCGGGAAGTGCCGGTTCTCTCGTCTTCATTCACGGGTCCGGCCTGATGGGTGTAACCGGCGTTGATTTCGGCACTACGCCGGCCAGCTTCTATTTCTCCCTATTTGGAATGGTGATCACGTTCGCGCCGTCTGGTCCGTCGGGCAAGGTGCCGGTGACGGTAACCACTTCTGCCGGTACGTCCTCGAACTCCACGATGGCGACTTTCCAATATCCAGGGCCGACCACCGGCGGAGGCGGCGGAGGCGGCGGTTCAAATGTTCCGACTGTGTCAGCGGTTGCGCCTAACAGCGGGCCGAGTGACGGTGGCACTTCGGTCACGATTACCGGAACCAACCTCTCCGGCGTTACGGGCGTCAACTTTGGAGCTTCAGCCGGCTCCAGCGTTATGGTTATGAGTCCTACATCTGTGATGGCGACGAGCCCTGCCGGGAGCGGAACCGTCGACGTGACGGTCACTACACCGGGCGGGACGTCGGTCGCTTCATCGGCTGACTCTTTTACCTACACCACTCCCAGTGGTCCGTCCTACTATGGTCCGGGGACCCCGTTGGTGAGCAATTGCGCAACAGTCGGCCCGGATTGTTCGATCGACCCGAAGTCGGTGCCGGGGACCACGGCCAACCAGAACATAATCGCGGTTGCTGGAGCTGACCCGACTGCAGGTCTGGGGAGCTTCACGCCTCAGGGCACCCAGGTCACCGAGTCCTATGGCCCGATAAGCATCCCGGCTGCAACGTCGTCAGCAATGGGTCAAGACTGGAACAACCCCATGACCAACCTGGCGGTTCCATGCCACAACTGTTACCTAACTTCGCTCCAGGCAAACATGACCTACACCAACGGACAGGATGCAACACTCGGGTCAGGAGCATGGTTCCATCACGTGGTCTTCCTGGATAATGGGCACACGGATGCGACATGCCCAAGTGCGATTTGGAACTTCCTAGGGGTAAACGGTGAGCGCTTCTTCGCTTCCGGTGACGAGCGCACCAAGATGATCCTGCCTCCAGGTTTCGGCTACTACATCGGAGCCAGCGACAGTTGGTCGATGATCTACATGCTGATGAACATGAACCCGCAAGCGATAAACGTGGATATCTCACTCACCGCAACCTGGGTGCCCGCTTCTGCTGCGCTCACTCCATTGCGGCCTGTTTGGCTCGACGTTGACCAGTGCGGTACGTCTGAGGTCAACCTGCCGAATTCCGGCTACAACGTCTTGAACTACACCTGGAACGTGAACGTCCCGGGTCAGTTGATCGGAATTGCCGGGCACGTACATGACGGCGGTATCAACGAGTACGCGGTGGACAACACCCAGAACAACCTGTTGCTTTGCAACTCGGTCGCGAGCTATACGGCTGCTCCCAGCATGTCCGGAATGCAGGGCATGCAGTCGATGCCGATTGGAGCTGAAGTGATCGACTCCATGGTCGAGTGTGGAGGAGGAATCCTGGGAGGACCGCCCATTGCGACTTTGAACTCGGGAGACCAAGTTTCCATCCACGCTGTCTACGACAACAACGCGGACGCAGGTTCCTCCGACCAGGGAGTGATGGGGATCATGATCGCCTTCGTGATTCCGCAAGGGGCGACAAAGGGAGGCACGGGCTCTTAGCTGGAACGGCTCAAGTGCGACAATCTTCCGACTGACTCGCTGCTGCAGGCGTAACGGATCGGACAGATGATGAAGAGGGGTGGCCGAAAGGCCACTCCTCTTTTTAGGCCACGGCTAGTCGAGAGCCGTGTATGGAACACCGGGATTCAATTGGATGCGCCGGAATGATCTCAATGACTGGCCTGAAAGCATGCCTGCTTTCGGATGTCGCAAGGGGCCTTCGCTTGGAAAGCCTCTATTGTCCAAGACCAAGATCGATGGTCGTCCACGCCATTGCGATCGAGCCGTCCAGCAGCGCCCTATCTGCCGATGGTGATATAGCTGCTTTTGCGAACCCGGCTTGGTGATTCACGTAAGGTCCTGAGTCAATTGCAAGAAGAGGATGCAACGACGGAATAGACAGGGAAACGTTGGCCATGTCTGTAGACATCGGCGTCGGAGTGGCGGGAGAGTCTGCTCTTCCAAGCCGCTTTGCGTTGGATAGGTAGACGTCCAGCAATTGCTGGTCAGTTCGGAACTCTGAATAGTCGGGTGAGAGTTCGGTGATCGTGAGTTCGCATCCGGTTGCGAGAGCTCCTGCTTCGAAGCACCTATGAATGCGGGGGTTAAGCTTGCTCAGCTCGGCCAGGGTCTTTGCCCGGACGAAAAACTCGCCTTCTGCGACCTCAGGGACGATGTTGGCGGCATCACCTCCCTTGGTGATGATTCCGTGAACCCTGGACGAAAGGGGTATGTGCTGGCGCAGCAGCCCTATCGAGACCTGCGCGACTGTGAGTGCGTCTGCCGCGTTGATCCCAAGTTCGGGTGCACCGGAAGCATGAGAAGCACGGCCTTGATACCTGGCCTGGATGTGGGAGACGGCAAGACACTCCATCTGGGGTGAGTTGTGAGGAGCGGGGTGGACCATCATCGACGCGTGGACTCCGTCGAAAGCGCCTCTCTCCATCATCAATATCTTCCCGCCGCCGCCTTCCTCTGCTGGGGTGCCCATCACCTTCAATGTGACGCCGATCTCGTCCAGCAATGGCACCAGTCCCGCTGCCGCACCGACGGCACTGGCCGCGATTACGTTGTGTCCGCAAGCGTGACCCACGCCCGGCAGAGCGTCGTATTCCGCGCAAACCGAAATGACCAACGGGCCGGATCCTGCGGTTGCCACAAAGGCGGTGGGCAGGTCGCAGACGCCGGTCTCGACATCCATGCCCAACGATCCCAACATACTGGCTGTCCATTCCGAGGCTTGGTATTCCTCGAACGAGAGCTCAGGGTTGGAATGAATGTCCCTACTCAGTGCAAAGAGCCCAGACGCCATTGCCTCGATCGACTCCTGCGACGCCTCTTTCAAACGCTCTGAAGAGTCGATCCCGCTACGTGTAGTGCTCATGGCCTATGTTGTGTAGTCGGCATTAATCCTGACGTAGCCATCGGAAAGATCGCATCCCCAAACTGTTGCACCGGAGTTACCTGTACCCAAGCTTACGTGTATGAGCACATGATCGTCTTGCATCATGCTCGAAAGGCGAGCGAGGTCAGCGTCATCGATGACCGCCGGGTAGGTCTCGATATTTCCGAACCTTATGGTCGTAGTTTCGGGCGTTATGTCCTTCTCGTCTTCTGCCTTGCCGATCGCCATGGCGACTCTTCCCCAGTTGGGGTCGGCTCCATTGACTGCAGCCTTTACAAGGGGTGAGTTGACGATGAGCTTTGCGACCTTTTTGGCTTGGTCGTAGTCTCTGGCACAATCCACGGTGACTTCCAGCAGTTTGGTTGCGCCTTCGCCGTCGCGGGCGATTGCTTTGGTTAATGCCAGTGCAACGGCTTCCAGTTCCTGCTCCAAGGCGCCAGGTTCCACTTGCCCGGCCAAGCCGTTGGCAAAAACAAGCGAAGTGTCGGATGTCGACGTGTCTCCATCTATGGAAACGCAGTTCAGAGTGCGAGCGATCACCCGTTTGAAAATCTCACTCAGGTACTGGTGCTCGATAGCCGCATCCGTAAAAAAATAGGCGAGCATCGTGGCCATGTTCGGCTCAATCATGCCCACGCCTTTTGCAATACCCGTCACACTAAATTCGGCGCCGTCCAAATTCCGGCCGGTTGACGTGGCGATCTTTTCGACCGTATCCGTTGTCATCATCGCCTTTGCCACCGAATGGAAGTCCGCAGGATTGCTCTTCCGGATATTGCTGCTCGGCCGCCCGGCGTTGAGTAATCCCTCGATTCGGTCCATGGGCAGATTCCTGCCGATGACACCCGTCGATGCAATTGCGAGGTCTTCCGGGTTGATCCTGCTGATCGCTCCGGCGATCTCGGTTATCTTGAGGGCGTCCTCAGTGCCCTTGGCGCCCGTCGCTACATTCGCGTTCTTGGAGGTGGTTACGACTCCACGAAGCAGACCCTTTGACGATCGTTCCTTGGAGATGAGCACCGAAGGACCGGCGAAGCGGCTTTGGGTGAACACGCCGACTGAGATGGATGGAACTGTGGATACAACGATTGAGAAATCGTCGGTGTCGTCCTTGATACCCGCATTGGCGACGTAACTTTCGAACCCTTGGGGGAAATTTCGGTTGTCTTCGGCCATCTACTAAATCAGCGAGTCCCCAGCTGCTGCCTTATTGGGTGCCTCCGCACGCTCGGCCAGCGTGCCCTCCGACTCTTCGGGGGCTGATCCGTCCCGGTCGGCGCCTTCAGCAACAGCGTCTTCAATATCGGCGCCGTCCTTCATCACTCCCGATACAGATCCTCCCGCAGCCACGAACTCGCGAAGCCGGTTGTTCATCTCCCTCGCGAAGATCAGTCTGACCGACTCAATGCTCAAGTTCTTGATCGTCTCGAAGTCGGGTCGATTTTCCCTTCCTTCTGCTGGATCGGAAGCGAACTGACTCAGGAAAAAGACCAAAAGCTCGCGCGAGGCATCCTCCAATGCCTTGCTCAGGATCTCGTACGAACCTCTAATCGTCAACCAAGGCAATCCAGCCTCGTGAAGGCCGGCTGCTGAGGCCAACAACCCAGGCGAACGAACGTAGTATCTCCTGTTCGCCAGTCTCTGGGCTGCCTCGGAACTTGGTACTGGCAACTTTGTTTTGAAGAACTTGTCGTCCTCAGACGTATCGGGCTCGCCTTCGCCGTTCGATTGCGACCGATCCTGGTGGATAACGCCCAGGCGCTCCATTTCCTCGACGATCTCCGACTCTATGGCATCGAGCGACAGCTCGTCCTTCAGGTACCTGCCAGGCGATGCAGCGAGCACCGCATCTGGGTTATTGATCTCGTACAGGTTGACCAGACGGCCCAGACGGCCGACCAACTCTGCATGAGTAAGGAAGATCGGGTGGTCGTTCACCCACCACTCACGTAGTCGTTCGCCGACTCCCAGCCATTCGTCGAGGTCCTCTACCCGGAACCTGGGGTTATTCAACATGTTGCAGATTGCGTCGAGCCTCAAGCCCTTGTCCTGCAGGACGACGATTGCCTTCAATCTGTCGACGTGATCTTGGCTGTAAACGGCTATACGGCCCTTGCGCTTAGGGCTGGGTAAGGCACCCTTCGACTGATAAAAGCGAATGGTTCGGGAAGAGACGCCGGTCTCTGCCGAAAGTTCGTCAATTGTCAGCTCGACGGGAACTTCTTCCGTTGACGTTCCCCCCAAGACCCCGTATTCAGTTCCCAAAGTCTCAGTCATTTCAATAACCATTCAATTCCCGGAGCATGACGCAGATAGGCGATTCACTGATCACTGTGCTCGTCACCCAGGCGCCAACCGTTACACCAATGATGGCACGGATATTTCCGTAAGTGGTACAAAAGCGCGTCTGTAAAGGCAATTTTAGGCGATACTGTCAGTAACGGCGGGAATAGTAACTAAGTCTGATACGATTTGGAACTTGTTGCGGGTTCGATCCGTGACCCCGAGGGAAAATTACTTTGCAACGGCCAGCCGATTTCGTCCCGCTTTTTTGGCCGAGTAGAGCGCTTGGTCGGCCCTGAAAAGGATGGAGTCGACCCCTTCGGAGCCGTTCCATTGAGCCACTCCAGACGAGAAGGTCAACGTGTTTCCGTTACCGTCACGGACCGGGCCGGCTTGGTGGATTTTCCTCACCAGCTCCTCAGCTCCCGTTATGTCGGTGCCCGGGAGGATCAGACAGAATTCCTCACCCCCGTAGCGAGCGGCGAGATCCTGGCCACGTATCGAGGCGATTAGTAACTCGGCGAATGAGCGGAGCATTTCGTCTCCTGCCGCATGGCCGAGACGGTCATTCAGCACTTTGAAATTGTCGAGGTCGATCATGGCAACGCTTAGAGGACCTCCGCCGCGGCTCTCCCGGTCAAGGTCGCGGTCGAGAACGTCGAAGAGCAGGCGTCTGTTTGCAAGGCCAGTAAGCGAATCGGTCATTGCCTGGTTCTTGAGTTCTTGGAGCAGCGTTGCCCGCTCGGCGATGCCGGCTACCAGTCCGCTTATGGTTGTAGCCGCCGAGCGATACCAGTAGCTATGGGTCGGGATCGAGTCCTTGCCTCCGTTCGCCCCGGCCTCGAAGGCCTTGTAGACGGCGGACGCGCTACCTCCATGAGGAAACAACGCAATGGCGACTTCCAGTCCGGACGCCTCCGTCACGGGAAGGATCACAATCGAGTTTGCCGACTTCGGCTTCTTGGAGTCGAGGGCCTGGCGGGCAACAGAGTAGAGCTGAGCCCAAGAGATTTCCGCTTCCGCCAGAGTGTTTTCAAGGGCTTCCTCCAGCGATTCATCTATGACGTCCCTTTCCGGGAATGCTGCCACTGCCTTCAGGCGCTCTCTGAAGGTTGCAGTAAGAACGATGGCGGCTGAAGCTCCGAACGTGTCGCAGATCTTGTCAAGGCAATTGGCGATACCGTCTGGCCAGGAGTCGGCTACTGCAACTTTTGCTGCGACCCTAGCGACAGACTGCGTGATCTTCATCCATCCCACCAGCCAGTCGATTGCGGTGTGAACCGCTATGGCAATTGATGCCCAGACCGTGCCATTGATGGTGAGCGACCAGAAGATCGCCCATACCGAGTGGCTTTGATGAAAGTCAACATAGCCGCAGGCAAGCATCGATAGCAGCCAAATACCTGCGATGAAACCGACATCCCCGATTACCGCCGCTGAGAGAATCGGCCCGAAAATCAAAATCCTGTATGTTCCGGCAACGCCTGGGCT
>DAIDIS010000064.1 GCA_027451785.1 Acidimicrobiales bacterium | reverse complement strand
TGGCCACCTACGAAAAGTCTCCAGGCTCGCCGGGTCTCCCTGACCTAGGGCCTTGTAAGCCATCGGCTTACTTCAGGAACCCTTCGTAGTTGCGCATCATGAGCTGGCTGTCTATTTGCCGCATAGTCTCAAGCGTTACGCCCACGGCGATCAACAGCGTCGTACCTGCGAACGGGTACTGGGTTACGTGCCAGATGGATAAAAGTACAGAAGGCACCAGCGCCACGAACGCAAGGAACAGGGACCCCGGAAGGGTGATCCTGTTCAGAATCCCGGCCAAGTGTTTTTCTGTGGGCGGCCCCGGCCTGATTCCGGGAATGTACCCACCTTGTTTACGGATGATGTCGGCCTGTTGGTGTGGGTCGAAAGTAATTGTCACGTAAAAGAAGGTGAACAGGATGATGAACACGCCGTAAAAGACCATGTAGATAATGCTGGTCGGGTGCAACAGGTTATTGGATACCCAGGTCCTAAACCCGTTCCAGGGCACGAGATTGGATATCAAGACAGGGAAATAGAGAATCGAGCTGGCAAAGATGATCGGAATAACGCCGGCTTGATTGACCTTCAGGGGAATATACGTGGACTGGCCGCCATACATCCTCCGGCCCTGCACTCGCTTGGCGAAGGTCACCGGAATCCTGCGCTGTCCCTGCTCCATTGTCACGATAGCGATCAACAAAAGCATCGCAACAACGATCATCACACCCAGCTTCACGTGACCCCCGGAGGTCGCAAGCACCGCTGCTCCGCCTGCAGGCATGCCCGCTACAACGTTTGAGAATATGAGAATGGACATGCCCTGGCCCACACCTCTTTGCGTGATCAACTCCGCCAGCCACATGACGAAGGCAGTTCCTGCCGTCATGCACATCACAATGAAGATCACTCTCGGAGCATCAAAACCCGGTATCAGGTCGAGAGGCTTGTTAGAGGAAGAGTTCAAGAGGCCTCCGCCCCCACCATGGAAGAGGAACGCAAGGCCGGTAGACTGCATGATGGCCAGAACGACCGTGAGGTACCGAGAGGTCTGGGTCAGTTTCTTCTGGCCAACAGCCCCTTGGTCTCGCCACTCTTCGAACTTCGGGATCACAACACCCAGAAGCTGCACAATGATCGAGCTGGTGATGTAGGGCATAATGCCTAACCCGAAAATGGCCATTCTAGTCAGGGCACCACCGGAAAAGAGGTTCAAGAACCCCAGGATTCCGCTTGAGCTTGCCTGCGACTCCAGCGATCTTACGGTCTGGAAGTCGATAAATGGCGTAGGTATGTTTGCACCGATTTGATACAGGCCGACTATGAGTAGTGTGAACAGGACCTTATTTCTAAGGTCAGCGATCTTGAAGACGTTCTTCAGGCTGGAAAGCATGCCCGCTCCTTGAATGAACTATCGGTTGGTTAGGGCATTGCCCTTTGCCGCCGGGCGACCATGCCCGAACGGTGGCGGGACAACTTTAGTGCTTCCCCCCGATGATTCAATTGCGTCTTTGGCGGACTTGGAGAACGCGTGAGCCTCAACCGTCAACTTTCCGGTCAGCTCTCCTTCTCCGAGAATCTTGACCAAGCCTGCCTTAGATACGATTCCGCGCTCGCGAAGCAGCTCCACGGTTACGTTTGTCTCGCCAATCGCCGACAACCGCGAGAGGTTGACCGGCTCGTACCTAACCGAGAAGGGATTCTTGAATCCCTTCAACTTCGGGACGCGCTGGGTCAAAGGCAGCTGGCCGCCCTCGAATCCAGCAGGGATGGTGTCCCTGGCTCCCTGGCCTTTGGTACCGCGACCTGCGGTCTTTCCCCCCTTGCCACCAATTCCGCGGCCTACGCGGCGCTTCTCTTTGGTGGAGCCGGCAGCCGGCTTCAAGTCGTGAAGTCTAATCATGTGCTACTTGCCT
The DNA here is from genome assembly GCA_027451785.1 of Acidimicrobiales bacterium. Taxonomy (GTDB): domain Bacteria; phylum Actinomycetota; class Acidimicrobiia; order Acidimicrobiales; family JAKAVM01; genus DAIDIS01. The sequence continues at coordinate 13,951 of DAIDIS010000064.1, read as the reverse complement.
CCCGGGTAACCGGACGGCCGGTTCTGCTTGGCCGATGAATACTTCTCGCCGGACAGTCTCTTGCCCTGGGCGACCATATTGGCGTGCTCTTTCGGGTCTTGAACTGCAACCAGGTGGGCGACGCCTGAAATAACCCCACGAATCTCCGGCCTATCAGGCAAGTCACGAGCCTGGCCTATGCGACCGAGGCCAAGCGCTCGAAGCGCTCCTTTGTGCTTGGGCTTGGATCCGATCTCGGATCGGACCTGAGTAACTACGATCCGACTTTCACCGGCGAGCGCCGGCGAGCCAATCCGTACACCAGTCTCGCTGCGCTTCGGATTGCTTGATTCCTTACCAGTCGAAGCCGGGCTCATCGGGCATCACCTGCCCCACTGGTGAGCTTGCCCCTATTTAGATAGGCCTCCAAAATAGCCTTGGGTACAACCTTGTCGACCGGAAGACCGCGCAGCTTTGCAACCTCGTCCGGCCTGCGAAGGCTTTTCAGCCCGGCGACCGTAGCGTGAGCCACGTTGATGCCGTTGGAAGACCCAAGCGACTTCGCCAAAATATCGTGGATACCTGCCATCTCGAGAATCTGGCGAGCTGCCCCGCCGGCGATGACACCGGTACCTGGGGCTGCGGGCTTCAGCAGCACGCGGCCCGCCCCTGCTTCCCCGATTGTCGGGTGGGGGATTGTAGCTCCGGTAAGCGGAACTTCGAACAGATTCTTTTTCGCTTCTTCCAGGCCCTTTTGTACGGCTAGGCCAGCTTCTTTGGCCTTCCCGTAGCCAAGACCCACTTTTCCGTTCCCGTCACCTATGACCATAAGAGCTGTGAAGGAGAACCTACGTCCACCCTTGACGACCTTGGCAACCCGGTTCACCTTGATAGTGCGCTCTTCGAATGCACCTTCTGCTTGCTGGTTCAAAACTCGAGCCCTCCTTCGCGGGCGGCGTCGGCAACGGCCGCGACTCTTCCGTGGTACTTGTATCCGGCCCTGTCGAAAACGACGGACTTGATGCCTGCTTCCGCAGAACGCTGGGCAATAAGCTTGCCCACCTTCGTCGCCGCTTCAATATTTCCCGTGGAGCCGGCCTTCAGGTCCTTCTCATGGGTCGAAGCGGCAGCCAAAGTCTTTCCGGCCAGGTCGTCAATCACCTGAACTACCAGGTGATTGTTAGAGCGAAAAACCGCTAGGCGCGGCCTCTCGGGTGTTCCCGAGATCTTCTTGCGGACTCGACGATGCCGCCTGATCCTCAACTCCATCTTGTGCTTGTTGGCGTCTGCCACTTTTTCCTCCGGGATGCCTTATCTAAGCGACAACCGAGATTGACGGTTGCCTTGGCGCACTACTTAGCTGCCTTGCCCGCCTTGCGGAGCACGCGCTCACCTGCGTAGCGGACCCCCTTGCCCTTATAGGGCTCGGGCTTACGAATCTTGCGAATATTTGCCGCAACCTGCCCAACCTGCTCCTTGTCAATTCCCTTGACGGAGATCCTTGTTGGCTGAGGAACTTCGAAGGTAACGCCTTCGGGAGCCTCGACAGCGACTGGATGGCTGAACCCCAAAGCCAGCTCCAGTTGGTTCGGGCCTTTGGCCGTGGCGCGATAACCGACTCCGACGATCTCAAGCTCCTTCACGAAGCCCTGTGTCACGCCGACGACCATGTTGTTCACGAGAGAACGAACCAGGCCATGTAGCGCCCGAGAGTTGCGCTCGTCGTTCGGTCTCGTAACAACCAAGGTGTCTTCTTGCTTGGAGACTTCTATCTCGCCTGGAAGAGTGCGGAAAAGCTCTCCCTGCGGGCCCTTGATCTTAATCGTGCGGCCTTCAAACGAGACGTCAACACCTGACGGGACTGGAATTGGTGCCTTACCGATTCGGGACAAAACTAAGCTCCCTTCTCATTCCGGGCAAGTACAGACCCCGTAGCGCCGGCGGCGGAACTGCGAGGCGCGACGATTCAGGTGGACGGCTTGGCGTCCTCGGCAAGCGAGTGGAGAATACTCCACCATCATTGTCACCATCCGTGTCGCATGAAGTGGAAAAGCCTCGCTCGATGGGGTTACCACACATAACAGAGCACCTCCCCACCGATCCTGTGCTTTCTGGCCTCACTGTCAGTCATCAGGCCTTTGGAAGTGGAAACAACAGCGATTCCCATTCCTCCCAACACACGCGGGATCCTTTCCGCTTGTGAATACACCCGAAGACCCGGTTTTGAAATTCTCCTAAGCCCCGAGATAGTGCGCTGGCGCGAAGGCGAGTACTTGAGCTTGATCTCAAGCTTGCTTCCTGGCTTCGGAAGATTCTCATGTGACGAATAGCCTTCGATGTAACCCTCACGCTGAAGGATCGAAGCGAGTTCTGCCTTCATCTTCGAACCTGGAATCATGACGGTATCGTGCATCGCCGTATTGGCGTTGCGGATTCTGGTAAGCATGTCGGCGATGGGATCGGAAATAGTCATCTACAGTCTCCCTCCCTCACCAGCTCGCCTTGGTGACACCAGGGACTTCCCCCGCATGGACCATGACCCTAAGGCAGATCCTGCAAAGCCCGAATTTGCGGTAGACGGCCTTTGGCCTGCCACAACGCTGGCATCGGGTATACGCCCTCACCTTGAACTTCGGCTTGCGAGCCTGCTTTTCGATTAGTGCTTTTTTGGCCATTTGGTCTTTAGTTTCCCTCGCGCTTGAACGGGAATCCGAAGGCGGAGAGCAGAGCCTTACCTTCGGCATTTGTCTTTGCTGTAGTGACGATCGTGATGTCCATACCTCTGGTCACATCAACCTTGTCATAATCGATCTCGGGGAAGATCAGCTGCTCGGTTACCCCGAAGGTGTAGTTACCGCATCCATCGAAGGAGTTGGCGGGAAGTCCTCTGAAGTCCCTGATCCTCGGAATCGCTACCGATACAAGGCGATCGAAGAACTCCCACATCCGGTCTCCCCTCAAGGTGACCATGCAACCGATCGGGTTACCTTCACGTAGCTTGAAGCCTGCGATCGACTTCTTCGCCCGGGTCACAACCGGCTTCTGGCCGGCAATGATCTCGAGATCCTTCAGTGCCCCGTCTAGCAGGGACTGGCTTTGGGTGGCTTTACCGACACCCATATTGATCACGATCTTGGAGAGCCTTGGCACCTGCATAATGTTGGACAAGCCCAGCTGGTCCTTCAGCGAAGTCGCTATCTCCTCGTTGAACCGTACCCGTAGACGGGGCCGTTCAATAGTGGCAGTTGGACTCATAGCTCGGATCCACACTTCCTACACACCCGGGTCTTGGCGCCCAAGGTATCTATCTTCATCCCGATCCTGGTCGGACCGCAGTTGTTGCAGACGATTGCGACAGTAGAGGCATGAACCGGAAGGCTCTTGTCGATGATTCCACCCTGGAGAGTCGCTCGAGCCGGCTTGGTGTGTCGCTTTGCTACGTGGACACCGTCGACGATAACCCGATCCACTTGAGGGAAGACTCTCATGATCTCTCCCTCTTTTCCTTTGTCCTTGCCCGAGAGAACATGGACTTTGTCTCCTTTGCGAATTCTCATCACAACACCTCCGGTGCCAACGAGACGATCCTCATGAATTTCTTGTCCCTTAGCTCGCGCCCCACAGGGCCGAAGATTCGGGTACCGCGAGGCTGCTGAGCATCGTTCACCAGAACGGCAGCGTTCTCGTCGAATCGGATGTAACTTCCGTCCGGGCGCCGCTTTTCCTTCTTCGTGCGAACAACAACGCACTTCACAACGTCACCCTTCTTGACTGCACTTCCCGGGATGGCGTCTTTGACGGTCGCGACAAACATATCCCCAATTGAGGCGTACCTGCGCTTTGAGCCACCGAGGACACGGATGCAAAGGACTTCCTTCGCTCCAGAGTTGTCGGCAACTTTAAGTCTCGACTCTTGCTGGATCACTTCGCACGCTCCAAGACCTCGAGGATCCTCCAGTGCTTCAGCTTGGAGAGCGGCCTCGTCTCACAAACCCTCACTCTGTCGCCGTTACGCAAGTCGCTCTCTTGATCGTGCACATAAAGCTTCTTGGTGCGCTGGACGATCTTGCCGTACCTGGGGTGCCGGACTCTCTCGACCACTTGGATGACTGCGGTCTTCTCCATTGCGGTGGAGATGACCACGCCCTCTCGAACCTTCCGGGAGTTGATCCTTGCATTATCGGTCTCGGGACCCACGACTGGAGCCTTGCGTGAGGCGCTGGCAGCCTTCGGCGCAACCGAAGGAGCGGCGGGGGCGCTTGCAGCGGGGGCGCTTGCATCTACGGCTGCCGAAGCTGTGTCTGAAATTGCCTCGGCTTCAGCAGCCGCTGGTGCGGCTACTTCGGAGGTTTCGTCAGCCACGTCAGCGGAGGCTCCGGCGGTATCCCCACCTGCCTCGCTCAGCGCACCCTCGTCGTTGTTAGTGATGTCTGACATCCTTATGCTTCTCCACTTTCGGCATCATCTTTGGCAACGTCCGCTATGGGTGCCGACTGACTATTGGCCTCTTCGGACTCGGCATCTCCGACCTCTTCGTGATCGGCGTGTTCGTCCTCTTTGAGTGCGGCTTCCCGAGCTACTTCCACGGCTGCCGCTACGGAAGCCCTCGCCACCTTCTGCCGTGTTTCGGCGGCTGCTGCTGAGGCAAACTCATCCTCGAACATCGCTATCTCACGTTCGCGAGCTATGGTCTGGATACGGGCGACTTCGCGCCTTAGCTGCGAAAGCCGAGCGACGTTGTCGAGCCTGCCGGTCACGGATTGGAACTTCAGATTGAAAAGCTCCTGGCGAGTTTCAACGAGCCGGTTGTACAACTCGTCGTCGTCCATGTCGCGGAGCTCTCTTCTTAGCTCTGATGTCTTCACAGCAGTGCCTCCGCAAGGTTGGATGTCGCTGCACGGGTAATGAACTTTGCTTTAATGGGGAGCTTTTGAATCGCCCTCTCCATTGCTGCTCGTGCAAGCTCCTCGTTCACACCTGATAGCTCGAACATGACTCGGCCGGGCTTTACGACAGCAACCCAGAATTCCGGGTTTCCCTTGCCTGATCCCATGCGGGTTTCAGCAGGCTTTTGCGTGACAGGCTTGTCCGGAAACACCCTGATCCAAACCTTTCCGCCCCTTCGGATGTGCCTTGTCATGGCAATACGGGCGGCTTCGATCTGGCGAGCCGTTATCCAACCTGGCTCCATTGCCTGGATCGCATAGTCGCCGAAATTGATGGTAGTACCACCCTTGGCCTGACCCGTCATTCTGCCGCGGTGCTGCTTACGGTGCTTTACCTTCCTAGGCATCAACATGATCAGTCCACCTCCTTACGGAAATGAGGAGCTTCGTGGTGTGTCGAGCGGGTACGCCTCTCGATTTCTTCCTCTTCAGCCAAGAGCCTCTCAAGCTCGGGGTCAGCCCCCTTCTCGATCAGCTTCGCGGCCTCGATTTCGGGCTCCGGCGTGACGACGGGAGCAACGACATTCTCTTCGGGTGCCGGCACTGGAGCGGGGACCGCTCCAACTACTGATCCGGGCGCACCCAACTCTGGGCGCCTACGACCGCCACCGGCCACGATGACACGGCGTCCAGACGGCCCCGCCGTCTCTCCGACGGCCATTGCCGCCTCACGCGTAATCTTGTCTTCGGTCTGGGTCTTGTAAGGAAGGATGTCGCCTTTGTAAATCCAAACCTTTACGCCGATCCGGCCGAATGTTGTCTTGGCCTCGCGGAACCCGTAGTCAATGTCTGCCCTAAGGGTATGCAGCGGGACCCGGCCCTCGAGGTAGGACTCGCGCCTTGCCATCTCGGCGCCACCCAGGCGACCTGAACACTGCACTCGGATTCCCTGGCCACCGGCCTTTTGGACGGTTTGAAGGGCTCTCTTCATCGCTCGCCTGAAGCTCACTCGACCGGCAAGCTGGTCGGCAATTCCCTGGGCGATCAAAGCCGCATCCAATTCCGGTTGCTTGATCTCTTGGATATTGAGTTGGACCTTCGGATTATCGGTGATCTTGGCCAACTCGGTCCGGAGTCGATCGGCTTCGGCTCCACGCCGTCCGATGACGATTCCCGGACGCGATGTGTGGAGATCGATCCTTAGGCGGTCACGCGTACGCTCCACCTCGATACGGCTGACAGCCGCCCTTTCCAACTGCGACATGAGATAGTCGCGAATCTTCCAGTCCTCGATCACAGACTTCTTGTACTCGCGGTCATCAAACCAGCGAGACTTCCAATCGGTTGTGATTCCGAGCCTGAACCCGTATGGGTTTACCTTCTGGCCCATCTATACGTCCTTCCCATCTTCGGGATCACCTTCGGTTGCGCCATCCTCGACGGTTCCTGTTTCCAGATGCTCGGTTTCCCCTTCGTCCGCGGGTGACTCCGAGGATTCGTCAACGGTGGTTTCGGCCTCTGCTGACGCCGAGGCTCCTTCGGCCTCTGTCGAAGCTTCTGATTCCGCCGACTCGTTCAGCTCCATCTCGTCGGACCCTGAGTCTTCGGATACCGATGCTGAACTCTTTTCGGAGTCAGCCTGCGCTTCATTCTTGCCTGAATCGGCTCCGGACTTTGCCCTCCTAGATGCCGCAACACGCTTGGAACGCCTCTCGGTCAGAGAGGCTGATCTTCTGGCCGCCAATCGCTCAAGTTTGTCCTCGGGCAGGCGGCTTACAATCAGCGTCACGTGGCATGCGCGCTTGCGTATCCGAGTGGCACGTCCTCGTGCCCTCGGCCTCCAGCGCTTCATGGTTACGCCTTCGTCGGCAAAGCATGCTGAAACGAAAAGCTCGTCTGGGTCCATCTGGTCGTTGTGCTCTGCATTGGCAACAGCGGAAACCAGAAGCTTCGCTATCGGAATGGCGGCATCGCGCTCACAGAGCTTCAGGATTTCCAGAGCTTCACCGACAGGCCTTCCGCGGACCAAATCAAGGACCTCTCGGGCCTTGTAGGGCGACATTCTGCTGTGCCGGAGCACTGCCCGAGTGCCGGGCCTCTCGTTCGTCTTGGTGCCGGGCACGCCTATCGCCTCCCTGCGCGCTCTTGGCCGGCATGAAAGCGGAAGGTCCGAGTAGGTGCAAACTCACCCAGCTTGTGACCGACCATTGACTCGGTTACGTAAACAGGTATGTGCTTACGACCGTCATGTACTGCAATCGTATGACCAACCATGTCGGGAATGATCGTCGATCTCCTCGACCAGGTCTTGATGACCTTCTTCTCGTTCTGGGAGTTCAGCGAGTCCACCTTCTTCAACAGGTGGTCATCAACGAACGGTCCCTTTTTCAGGCTACGCGGCATATGTCAAGCTCTCCTCGATCTCGCCTATCGCCTTGCGCCACGCTTGCGCCTGCGACGGATGATCATCTTGTCGGACTCCTTGTGTCCTCTTCTCGTCCTTCCCTCCGGCTTTCCCCATGGGGAGACCGGATGGCGGCCACCGGAAGACTTACCCTCGCCACCACCAAGCGGGTGGTCAACAGGGTTCATGGCTACACCACGAGTCTGCGGGCGCACACCCTTCCAGCGATTACGACCTGCCTTGCCGATCGAAATCAACTCGGCTTCCGCGTTTCCGACTTCGCCGATCGTCGCCTTGCAGTCGATTGGAACCTTCCTCATCTCGGTGGAAGGAAGGCGCAGTGTTGCGTAATTGCCTTCCTTGGCCACGAGTTGGATGCTCATGCCTGCACCGCGGGCCATCTTGCCTCCGGCGCCAGGCTTCAATTCGACGTTGTGAACGGTTGAGCCGACGGGGATATAACGCATGGGAAGTGCATTTCCCGGGCGAATGTCGGACCCGCGTCCGCTCTGGAGCACGTCACCAACAGCGACTTTCGCCGGCGCCAGGATGTAGCGCTTCTCGCCGTCGTAGTAATGAAGAAGGGCGATCCGCGCATTACGGTTCGGGTCATATTCAATCGCGGCAACCTTGGCGGGAACGCCGTCCTTGTCGCGCTTGAAGTCCACGATGCGGTATTGCTGTTTGTGACCGCCGCCGCGGTGGCGGGCGGTCTTGCGGCCGTAGCTGTTGCGGCCACCGGTCTTGGGCTTAGCCTCGATAAGAGAGCGTTCCGGCTTGTCCTTGGTAATCTCCGAAAAATCGGAGGACGTCTGGAATCGCCTACCGGCACTGGTCGGGTTACGTCTGCGTAGCGCCATGATCAGACCTCAAAAAGCTCGATACGGTCATTGCCGGCCAACGTCACCATTGCCCGCTTGGTGTCTGAGCGCTTCCCAACCGAGTTGCTGCGGCGGTTGCGACGCTTCTTGCCCTCACGATTCAAGGTGTTTACCTTCTTGACCTTGACATTGAAGATTTCTTCCACTGCTGCTCGAATTTCGATCTTGGATGCCTCGGGGTGCACGACAAAGGTGTAAACGCCGTCATCCAGGCGTGAATAGGATTTCTCGGACACGACAGGCTTCAAAAGGACTGCATGAGACTCCATTAGTTGCCCTCCTCTTCGGCGCCTTCGTCATCTGCGGCCGACACCGTCTCGGCCGACTCCGTCTCCATACTGGCCTTGGCGGCTTTTGCCTTTGCTTCCTTTGCAGGTTCGCTCTTGGCTTCTTCAGTGGCTTCGGTGATAGTCACCGAATTGCCACCCATGGATAGCGCTTCCTTCGTGAAAACCACCCAATCCGACCAGATGATGTCGTAGGCCGTCAGCTCGTCAGAAGGAACAACCCTTGCCGTCGGGATATTGGAGAAAGACAAGTAGGCGTCATAGTCCGACCGATCGAGAACGATCAGTGCCTTGCCTGAGATTTCGAGAGCTGCAAGCGCCGCAACCGCTTCCTTGGTCCTTGGACCGGAAAAGCCCCACTCAGAAACGACGGTCAGGCGCTCAGAGGAGACTCGGTCCGAAAGGGCGGAGGCGAGTGCCAGGCGCACCATCTTCTTTGGCGTGCTCTGCGAATAGTCACGCGGCTTGGGACCCATGGCAATACCGCCACCGATCCACTGCGCTGCCCTAATCGAGCCTTGGCGTGCGCGTCCCGTACCCTTTTGTCTCCAAGGCTTGCGACCGCCGCCGCGTACTTCGCTACGCCGGAGCGTAGAGTGAGTTCCTGCTCGCTTAGCGGCAAGATGAGCTGTGATTACTTGGTGCAGCACGCTCTTGTTGGGAACTATCCCGAAGAGGGATCCGTCCAACTCGATCTCTCCGGCCGGTGTACCGTCGGAATTGCGCACCTTAACCTTTGGAGAGGTGAATTCACGCTCAGTCCTGAAGGTTCGGACGGAATCTACGGTTGCCGTGGGGCTCATACCTTCACCACCTTGTTGGTTACCTTCACGGCACCACGGATCACGACCATTGCGCCGTTCGGCCCCGGGACCGCACCCTTTACCAAGATCAGTTCGCGCTCGGGGTCTGCCTGGACGACCGAAAGATTCAGCGTGGTGACCTTTGCGTTTCCGTACTGTCCGGCCATCCGGGTTCCCTTGAAAACGCGAGCGGGCGTTGCACAGGCTCCTACCGAACCAGGCGCACGGTGATGCTTATGGTTACCGTGCGAAGCTCCTTGTCCTTTGAAATTATGGCGTTCCATGCCACCGGCAAATCCCTTGCCCTTGGAGATCGCCGTAACGTCCACTTTGTCTCCGGGCTCGACTATCGATGCGTTGATCTCCTGACCAACGCTGAATTCACTGACGTCGTCCATGCGGAGCTCGACCAGGCGCTTGCCGGGCTCGACTCCCTTGGAGGTAAAGTGCCCTGCCTCAGGCTTTGTAAGCCTCGAAGCCTTGCGCATCCCGTACGTGACCTGCAGAGCCGAGTATCCATCGCTCTGGGGTGTCTTGACCTGCACGACGCGCGCAGGAGTGACCTTTATCACCGTAACCGGGATGGCGCGGTTCTGGTCATCCCAGATCTGCGTCATGCCGACTTTTTCGCCGACTATCGCCTTCGTGGCCATGTCTGAGCGCTGCTTGCCTTTCTCGTTTTCAAAACAACCCGGTGCGACTGGAGAGCCGCGCCGTACCCGTTTCTCGGGTTATTCAAATCCTCTGCCCTTGTTTACGCACGCAGACGCTCCGCACCCGAGTTCCCGGAGCGGAGCGCTGTCGAGGTTTTGCCACAAGGTCCCCGGGCTTTACCGGGCACTTGAGGACGTCTCGATGGCGTACTAAAGGCGCTTAGCGACGATAAGTTTCGAGCCGCAGGGCCCGCTCGCGATCTTTCCTCGCGAGCGAAGTAGAAATAATACTGCCGTTACTGACTATGCGCCAGTCTGAATTTTGATCTCAATGTCTACACCCGCAGGGAGGTCAAGCCGCTGGAGCGAGTCGACGGTCTTCGATGAGTGCTCCACGATGTCCAAAAGCCTCTTGTGGACTCGCATCTCGAAGTGCTCACGCGAGTCCTTGTACTTGTGAGGCGAGCGGATCACCGTGTAGCGATGCTTTTCAGTAGGCAGCGGGACAGGGCCCCGGACCTTGGCCTGGGTGCGCAGCACCGTCTCTACGATCTTCTTCGTCGACTGGTCGATGATCTCGTGATCGTAGGCCTTGAGCCTGATCCGGATTTTCTGATTGTGGCTTTCGGCCATCAGCCCTCTACTCCCGCTGCTAACTGGATTCTTAGTTTGTTACTTGATGATCTTGGTTACACGGCCAGCGCCGACGGTGCGCCCACCTTCGCAGATGGCGAATCGGAGTCCCTCGTCCATTGCGATCGGCTTCCCGAGTTCTACCGTCATCGTCGTAGTGTCGCCCGGCATGACCATCTCCGTACCGGAGGGCAGATCAATCGTTCCGGTCACGTCAGTGGTCCGGAAGTAGAACTGCGGACGGTAATTGGTGAAGAAGGGCTTGTGGCGTCCACCTTCATCCTTGGTGAGAACGTAGACATTGGCCTCGAAATTGGTGTGAGGCGTGATGGAACCCGGCTTGCAAAGCACCTGACCACGCTCGACATCTTCCTTCTTCGTACCGCGTAGAAGAACACCGACATTGTCACCGGCCTGTCCTTCGTCCAGGAGCTTGCGGAACATCTCTACACCGGTGCAGGTGGTCTTTTGAGTGGGGCGGAGACCGACGATCTCGATTTCTTCGCCGACCTTGACGATGCCCTGCTCGATACGCCCGGTTACGACGGTGCCACGACCGGTGATGGTGAAGACGTCTTCGATCGGCATGAGGAACGGCTTGTCCACGTCACGCTGCGGCTCTGGTATAGAAGCGTCGACAGCGTCCATGAGCTCGTAGATCTTCTCGACCCACTCGGGATCGCCTTCAAGTGCCTTGAGTGCCGATACTTTGACGACGGGAGCGTTGTCACCGTCGAACTCGTACTCGCTGAGGAGCTCACGCACCTCCATCTCGACCAGTTCCAATAGCTCGGGGTCGGTCACCATATCCGACTTGTTGAGCGCAACGACGATATAGGGAACGCCGACCTGACGGGCGAGAACGACGTGTTCACGAGTCTGGGGCATGGGTCCGTCGTCAGCGGAGACAACGAGGATTGCACCGTCAACCTGCGCGGCACCGGTAATCATGTTCTTCACATAGTCAGCGTGGCCCGGCATGTCGACGTGAGCGTAGTGACGGTTGTCCGTCTCGTACTCGACGTGAGCGATGGAGATGGTTATGCCTCGGGCCTTCTCTTCAGGTGCCTTGTCGATCTGGTCGAATGGCGTGAAGGCGACGTTAGGGTTCTTGTCGGCCAGGCACTTGGTGATCGCCGCCGTAAGCGTTGTCTTGCCGTGGTCGACGTGACCCATCGTACCTACGTTTATGTGTGGCTTTGAGCGCTCGAACTTCTGCTTGGCCATTGTGGGGACTACTCCGTGATGATCGGCTCGCCGTTTCTGGCGAGTGGTTTTTTCCTTTTTGGTGTTGTTACTTTGCTGACTGTTATGACATTTTTACAGGCAAAGAGCGTACTTCAATAATTCAGGTATCACTCACTGCTATTTGAGCTGGTTGTCCTACTCACCCCGAACTCGCGCAATAATCTCCTTGCCGATCGAGTCGGGTACTTCTTGGTAGGAGTGGAACTGCATGGAGTAGGTAGCCCTACCCTGAGTACGAGAACGTAGGTCGGTAGCGTAGCCGAACATGTCGGACAATGGTACTTGTGCATGTATCACCTGGTCGGATCCACGCTGTTCGACGCCCTCCACTCTACCGCGCCTGGAGGAAAGATCGCCGATTACGTCACCCATGTAATCCTCGGGGGTCACGACCTCTACGCTCATAATGGGCTCCAGGAGTACCGGATGGGCTCGCTTGGCGGCTTCCTTCACTGCCATTGAGCCTGCAATCTTGCAGGCCATTTCAGAGGAGTCGACGTCATGGTACGAACCATCGACCAGTGACACCCTCACGTCCACGGTTGGGTATCCGGCAAGGACTCCAGCAGTCAGTGCTTCTTGAATTCCATCATCAACCGACTTGATGTATTCCTTCGGGACAACGCCGCCGGTGATCTTGTCCACGAACTCGTAGCCGCCGCCGGGGCCCGTCGGTTCGATGTCCACGTAGACGTGCCCGTACTGGCCACGACCACCTGTCTGGCGGACATAGCGTCCTTCAACTTTCAGAGCAGGCTTGCGGACCGTCTCACGGTATGCCACCTGCGGCTTACCGACGTTGGCCTCGACGTTGAACTCCCTCAGCATGCGGTCGACAAGGACCTCCAAGTGAAGCTCGCCCATACCCGAGATAACGGTCTGGCCGGTCTCTTCGTCGGACTTTACCCGGAAAGTAGGATCCTCTTCGGAGAGCGAGTAGAGCGCCCTGGACATCTTGTCCTGGTCGATCTTGGTCTTGGGCTCTACGGCGACGGTGATGACGGGCTCTGGAAACTCTAGGTTCTCCAGCAGAATCGGGTTGCTCGGGTCGCAAAGTGTGTCGCCGGTCGTGGTCTGCTTCAAGCCTACGACCGCAACGATGTCTCCGGTAAAGATTGCGTCACGATCTTCGCGACTGTTTGCGTGCATCTGGAGGATGCGCCCGACCCTTTCCTTCTTGTCCTTGGTCGAGTTGGAAACCGAGTCACCCTTCTCCAAAGTTCCGGAGTACACCCTGATATACGTGAGCTTGCCGACAAAGGGGTCGCTCATAATCTTGAAAGCAAGTGCGGAGAACGGCTCGTCATCCTTAGCCTGGCGCTCGATTTCGCCTTCCACCTTGCCCTTGGGATCAGTCCCACGAGTTGGCGGAAGATCCAGCGGGCTGGGAAGAAAATCCACGACTGCATCCAGCATCGGCTGTACGGCTTTGTTCTTGAAGGCAGACCCACAAAGCACCGGCACGATGTGGCTGCCGATGGTACCCGCCCGTAGGGCCTTTTTGAGGTCGGCGACCGTGATCTCCTCTTCGCCGATGTACTTCTCCATGATGGTGTCGTCGAAGTTGGAAAGAACGTCGATTAATTCGTGGTGAGCCTCTTCGGCCGACTTGACCAAGTTGTCGGGAATATCAAGGGTGTCCCACTTCTCACCCTTTTCGGCGTCGCCCCAAACAAGAGCCTTCATCTGGACCAGGTCGACTACGCCCTTGAATTCCGCTTCGGCACCGATGGGTAGTTGGATGATTGCCGGCACCGCGTTGAGGCGATCTTTGATCATCTACACCGTGCGCTCGAAATTGGCCCCTGTGCGGTCCATCTTGTTGACGAAACACATCCTGGGAACGTGATACTTGTTTGCCTGCCGCCATACGGTCTCGGTCTGGGGCTCAACCCCGGCAACCGCGTCGAATACCGCCACCGCGCCGTCGAGAACCCTGAGAGAACGCTCGACTTCGACGGTGAAGTCGACGTGTCCTGGAGTGTCAATGATGTTGATGGTGGTGTCGTTCCACTTGCAGGTGGTGGCGGCGGAAGTAATGGTGATGCCGCGCTCTTGTTCCTGGGCCATCCAGTCCATGACCGCTCCACCCTCATGAACTTCACCGATCTTGTAGCTGCGGCCGGTGTAGTAAAGGATGCGCTCCGTCGTCGTGGTCTTGCCAGCGTCGATATGTG
>DAIDIS010000063.1 GCA_027451785.1 Acidimicrobiales bacterium | reverse complement strand
ACCCAACGAGTTAGTCGCAGAAACTTCAAAGGTATAGGCCGTCCCATTGGTCAGGCCCGCCATTGTGTAGTTGTCGGATGCTCCGGGGGTTGGGTCAGTGGCAGAACCGACAGATCCTGCTGAGAAGTTGGTCGAGGACTGTGGAACTCCTGCTATGTAGGGCGTGATCGTAAAGGATGAGATCGCAGAGTAGTTGTTGGCGGGGACTGTCCAATGAACTGTCGCTTGTGCGTTCCCAGACGTAGCGGTTCCGATCGTTGGGGCGTTAGGGGCCCCGATCACCTCCGTGGTTCCCAAAGCAGTTGGTGCTTGATACGGCGGAGTGCCACTGCTTCCGGTCGTCGGGTACAAGTCGACGGCGACGTTGCCGGCAAGCTGGACATTTGAGGTCAGAGAGAACTCGGTGAGGAATTCCTGTATTAACGTTCCCGGTGGGTCGCTTCCGGTGAATTGCGCCGTTACGGAGGGAAGAGTAACTGACTGCCCACCATTTATATGGACCGAACTGGGAAGTTGTATCTCGATGTAGGGATTCGTCGTCTTGTAGTTTCCCGAGTTGTTTCCGGTGCAACCAGTTCCCGATGCAGTGCAGTACGTAACAGTTGTAACGCCAGTTGTATTCGCGTCCCCTCCGTACACCTTGATGCTCCCCGGAACATAGGTGACACCCGAAGGTATCGGGATCATCGCGGAGAAGCCGAATGCGTAGTTGACTCCTACCCCTCCTTCCGAGCTCGGCACAGTTGAAGCAGCCGGTGCGCTATAGACCGTATATGTTCCTCCGGACACGACGGTCGCAGGCTGCACTTCGGCTGTGTAGACCATCTGGTAAACATCCACCGTGATTAGCGGGTGAACCTCTTCACCCATGTCCTGACCAACCGCCGGCTCGTAATAGAGAATTGCCGTTGAGCACTCGCCCGCGTTCGGGTATGTATACGTCGGAGCACAATAGGCGAACGTGACCGAGAAGACTCCGCTCGCTGTTGCGGCGGGCGTCATAGTTATTATTCCCGTCGACGACGTGGTGGAGACTGAAACCGACCCATCACTCCCAGGAGGCGCTGTGACCACCACGAGAGAGGATGTATTAACCGCCGCGGCACCCCCGGAAACCAAGGTCAACACGTTGAACTGGTTGTTTGGAGACGTCTGGCCCGGTACGTATCCTGCGTATCCATTGATGATTGAAGGAGGACCAGATGCTGCTGCAACTCCCGAGAATATAGCGAGCCCCGACAACGAAATTCCGAGCGTCAAGATTCCGGCAACGGCAAACTTACTTGCCCCTACCAGCCGGGGCTTCAATTCGCCCCCAGAAAGAAGAGAGGTAGCCCTACTCACCCTCTGCCGAACCTCCATATACCCGGGTACCCGGTACGTGTCCCCCGGATTCCCTATCTCATATAAAGATGTCGGAATATATGAATGCGCACTTTATGAGGTCTTTCTTCCTACGTGGAATTACCTATCATGCGCGGTGGACACCCTAAGGCGCAGACTAAGCGGACAAAACAAGAAGCCACGGTGGTCGAACCTGCTGATAAGAGGCCGCAAGGTGCCGACGAAGCCGCACAAAGTACCCGAGAAGGCTCACAATCCCAGCCGAGGCTAACCTTCTAGGCATGGCCATTCCCACAATGAAGGCAAGGCACGTAGCAGGCTCTTTTATCGCAAGCGGTACGGTGCACATGATCAAGCCGGAGGTATTCGAGCCAATAATGCCACGGTTCATTCCAAAGGAATGGCGCAAGCCGTTGATCTACCTAAGCGGAATTGCAGAATTGGTGTGTGCCGTGGGTCTGTTCACTCGGGCAGGTTGGGCACGAAAGGCGAGCGCGGCGCTTTTAATTGCCGTCTTTCCAGCCAATGTCCAGATGGCGGTTGATGCCGGTAGTGGGCGCAACTTCAAGGGTGCTGACAGCAGGATCGTAGCTTGGCTCCGCCTACCGCTCCAGATACCTATGATTCATGCCGTCTTGAAGGAATCACCTTCCGGCAAGGGTAGTTAAAGCGGCCGCGCTTAGCGATCGTCGTTCATTCCGTCGATTGCCTGGAGGCCTAAGCGTTTGGAGGCAGGTCGGTTCCTGCTCCTCGCTGGCGAATTGCTACAGCCATCCGGCGTTCCGAAGCGAATGTATTCTCGTCCATACCTTCGATAACAAAGCCGAGATCAGCAATCATGGCCAAGTCGTCGGAACCTTCCTGCCCTTCCGAGGTCAGGTAGTCACCCAAGAACATCGAGTTGGCAATGTGGAGCGCCAAGGGCTGGAGGCTGCGGAAGTGAAGCTCCCTTCCTGCTGCCAGCCGTACCTCGGAGTCGGGGAATACGAATCGTGCAGCAGCGAGTATCTTAAGGCATTTTTGGGGGTTTAGATCCCAACGCCCCTCAAGGGGCGTACCCTCGAACGGAAGAAGGAAATTGACCGGGACCGAGTCCGGGTCCAACTCCTTCAATGCAAACAAGGTCTCGGCAATCTGCTCATCACTTTCGCCCATCCCGACGATCAGCCCCGAACATGCTGAAAGCCCCGAAGCTTGCGCCATGCCGACGGTCTGTACCCTGTCGTCGAAGGTGTGGGTGCTGCAAATACTTTCATAATTACTAGGTGAAGTATTGAGATTGTGGTTGTAAGCGTCCGCGCCCGCTTCGGCCAGCTGTTCAGCCTGGCCATCTTGGAGGATTCCCAGACACGCACATACCTCAACATTCGGGTATCGCTCCTTTAACCCTTCGATGATCTCACCTGCCCGGTCAAGATCCTTGGGTGTCGGCCCGCGTCCCGATGCCACAAGGCAGACCCTCTTCGCCCCCGACCTGATTCCGGGCTCGACCTTTTCCCATACCTCTTCAGCGCCAAGCCACGCATACTTCAATACGCCGGCTTCAGATCCCTTACGCTGTGAGCAATAGTTGCAGTCTTCAGGACAAAGCCCGCTCTTGACGTTCACCAGGTAGTTCAGCTTGACTCGGTTTCCAAAATAGTGACGGCGGACCTTGGAAGCCGAAGCCACCAATGCCATCAATTCCTCATCGCCGCAGGATAGGACTTGAACGATCCGCTCTTTAGTGGGGGTCTGGAGCGCGATCGACTCGTTGCTCAAATCCTCAAGCCAGCTCATCGTAAATCTCCTCCAGCTCCAATGTGCAGCCCATTGCCGCAGCGTGACACCCACATGCTTGCCGAAATGCAAGCACATGCACGCGCCCATCGCGCGCATCTCCCGCTAGATCGTACGCAATAGAAATAACTGAGTGCGACTCCGGCGCCAACTCAGGTGATAAGGCGTGAAGTTACAGGGCTAATACGGGGACTGCTTCTCCTGCCTCATCGTCTTGGACCGAGGGCATGGTAGGCGTCCTTCGGATCGCTACCAAGGCTATGACGAACGCTCCGAAGAGGATCGCCGCTCCAACCTCGAATGCGCTCGTGTAGCCATGCATGAAAGCGGAGCGCACGGCATAGTCGAGTGCATGAGGCAGCTTCGCATTGGCGGGTGGGGGTTCAGCCTTGAAAAGCGGTGCGGCCTTGAGGCCGAACTCCTTCACAACCTGTACGGCACGGCCCTTGGTTGCGGTCACGGCTACAGTCCCCAATACAGCAAGCCCGAGCGAGCCGCCTATCTGCTGGCCGGAGTTCAGGATTGCCGAAGCGATTCCAGCTTCATGCCGTTTGACTCCCGAAACGGCCGTCAGCGTCAGCGGGACAAAGCAAAGTGCCATGCCACCTGCCACAAGGAGCATCGGGCCAAGCCCATTGCCGAAATAGGTGCTATGAACGTTCGCCCGCGAGAACCAAACGAGACCAGAGGTGCCGATTATGGTTCCGGCCAGCATCAACGGCTTAGGTCCAAGCCTTCCCACCAATTTCGACGCAAGCGTTGCAAAAACCATGATCATAATTGCAAAAGGAAGGTACGAGACACCTGCCCGCAACGGGGAAAAGCCCAAGATGTCCTGGAAGAACAGGGTTAGGAAGTAGAACATCCCGAACATCGCAGTACCGATTGCGAGCATGGTCAAATAGGCACCCGAACGATTGCGGTTGGCAAATATGTCCAACGGCATGAGTGCGTGTTTGGAACGTGACTCAAAAATCACGAATGTGGCCAATAGGCCTACCCCGACGAGCAAAGTAGCGATTGTCGTCGAGTCGCTCCACGACGTACTTCCCGCATGTATCAACCCATAAACCAGAAGGGTCATACCTGTTGTCCCGAGAACCGCACCGGGAAGGTCGAGCTTGCCATCCCGAGTCTCGGTTTCGTGAAGTGCCCTTGGCGCCAGGAAAACTACAAGGAGTCCAATGGGTACGTTGACGAAGAGCACCCACCTCCACGAGAACGCATTAGTTAAAACCCCACCCATGAGTACTCCTATGGCACCTCCAGCACCGGACATTGCCGCGTAGACACCCATCGCCTTGTTGCGTTCCGGACCTTCAGGGAAGGTGCTGGTGATAAGCGAAAGTGCCGCCGGCGAGGCGATTGCACCCCCTAGACCCTGCAACACTCGTGCTGCTATCAACCATGCTTCGGTTGTCGCCAACCCGCCAAGGAACGAGGCGAGCGTAAAGATTACAATCCCGATCATGAACATTCTGCGCCGCCCAAAAAGGTCTCCGGTGCGGCCGCCAAGAAGAAGCAGTCCACCGAAAGCAAGCGTGTAGGCGTTTATCACCCAAACAAGGTTTGCCGGGGAGAAGCTCAAGGCCTTCTGAATAGAAGGCAGTGCCACATTGACGATCGACGCATCCAATACGACCATCAGCTGCGCCGCTGAAATTACGAGTAACGCCAAACCCAAGTGCATTGGGGCTTGGGCTTCTTGAGACGCTTTGCTTTTCTTGGGCATGACGCGAAGCCTTCCGTCGAGTTATGAAACATTTTGTATCATACGTTAAAGTGTGACGGTGGCATAATCGGTTCACGAAGAAATCCACTCGGCTGAGCAATCACAAGAGTTGAAGCAAGAACCGAGACAGAATTGAATCAGGACCAAATAACAGAATTGTCGAAAGGCGAGTTTGCTTCCGCACTCGGAGCGGAGGAACCGGGCGATGAATCCGTATCGTGCGGCGACTTGTCATGCTCAACCAGGCAAAACCTTGATAGGCGGATCGAACGCACGCGCCAGATCGTCTTGGAGACGGCTAAGGATCTGTTTGACTCCGGAGGATGGGACGCCGTCACCCATTTGGCGGTTTCCGAGAAATCCGGCATAGGCCGGTCAACGCTTTACCGGCACTGGCCCGATACCGTTTCACTCCTTCGCGACACCGTTCTCGAGTACTCAAAGATCGGCGAGGTTCCGCACACCGGCGACGTAGAGTCCGATCTCTTCCAAGAGCTCAGGTTCTTTGCCTTGCACCTCCAGGACCCAAGCTGCGAAAGGTCCATAGTCACTATCCTCGAAAGAGCAGCATTTGACCGGCAGTTCTCGGATCTGAGGCAGCGGCTGACGGCGGACTTCGTAAAGCCGATTGCTGACACTCTGGCCGACGGGGTAAGGCTCGGAAAGTTTCGCGAGTCCTTGAACATCGATACCGCCGTCGCAATGCTGACCGGGCCGCTTTTGTACCAGGCTTTCTTTGCACGGCAACCATTGAGCGACGAGTTCGTGTCCACTACCGTTCACGCTTTCTTGAAGTGCCACCTAGCAGCAGGCGCCTGAAACTCTGAAATTGCGATGGGGCTGACCGCAAGTTCAGTTTCCGCCAAGTCGGAGTAGCCCCACGCCCAATTCTCCGGTCCTATCCTTTGACCGGCTCTCCATGGTCCTGGTTGCCTGCACCGATCCTCCAATATCCTTTTGCAGACAAATCGCCAGGTCCGAAGCCGGCCCTTTCCAGCATCTGCTTCAAAGAGTTGATCAGCCCGAGCTCGCCACCCAGATAGACATGAGCACTTCCGGGCTTGATGCCGAGAGCCTGGAACCGCATCCACAAAATCCCGATAAACGCTCCGGGGCCTTGCGGATCTATTATCCATTCGGCCTCGGCGTCTGCCTCCACCCAACCAAGCGCTGCCGCGTCGCTCTCGTCTTGAATGCCCAGGAGGGTGTCGGATTTTGCACCGGAAGGCAATGATCCCGACATAGCGCGAGCTGCACCTATGAATGTGGTGTCTCCGATGAACACGTGATGCTTTGCCGCCTGGTCGACCACCACTTTACCCCGTGGTCCCACAACTTCAGTTTCGTCCCCAGTCTTTGCATTTGCCGCCCAAGCCGAACCCAAGCCAAATTCGTGATGGCCGACCAGGATCCTGGCCCTGCCTTCATTTTCCGCAGCCTGCGGATCCACGACCGTGTAGCGGCGCCTGACAGGGATCGTGCCCCGCCCGTCAAGATGAGGCTTCTCGCCTACCCTGACCATAATGTCCTGGCCGGCCTGCAGCTTCATCGCAGCAACTTCCTCGCCGGAGAGCTCGACCAATCGGAGGTTCTTGGACACCTGGGTGTTGGTGGTCACTTTCAAGACCATCGAGTTCGCTCCTAGGCGCTCGGCAAGTGAAACCGTCTCTGATGATAATTCCAATTCGTCCGTCCAATTCCTCCGGCCAGACAGGCCAATTTCTCGATATTGCCGGTTCCGCCGGACAGCCGAATATGGCGTCAAGCAGGTGCCCATTGAGCGCGAACGCTCCAAAGGCTGCCGCGTAGAACGAACTTACCAGCATCACAAGCGCAATAAAGCCCCATATGGTTTGGCTTTCGGCTAGGTTTCCGAAGGTGAGCATGAGGAGCATCGCCAGAAGAGACTTTCTCAAATTGGCCGGCATCGGAGCCGGCTTAGGCACGCTGGCGGCCGCCTGCGGAACACCAAGCCCGAAGACCATCGTGAGTAGCCTCCCATCGGTTAAACCGATCGGCTCCGACCTTGGCGCTGTGGAGCACGTTATTTTCCTGATGCAGGAGAATCGGTCTTTTGACCACTACTTCGGGGCCTACAAGGGAGTCAACGGGTTCGGTTCCGCATCCGCATCCGATCCCGGGGTGTTCGCACAACATTGGCCGGATGGCCCATCACCAACCCTTCTCCCCTTCCACCTGAATACATCCAAGGCAAACGTTGAGTGCACGGTTGATCTGTCGCACACATGGGATGCACAACACCAATGTTGGAACGACGGCAAGCTGGACTCCTTCGTCTCCACCCACACCTCCGCCTCTTTCGAGGGACCCTCCAATGGGATCACAACAATGGGTTACTACGACCGTAGCGACCTGCCGTTCTATTACGCCCTTGCAGACCGGTTTACGATTTCCGACGCCTACCATTGCTCCGTACTGGGTCCAACTCACCCAAATCGGCTGATGTCGATTTCCGCGTCAATAGACCCCGGTGGCTTCGCAGGCGGCCCGGTCTTGATCACCAACCCGTCGAACAGCGCCAAATTCTCGGTTGACTGGCCTACGATGCCGGAGGCGCTTAGCTCGGCCGGTGTCTCCTGGAAGATGTACAACCCGTCATCGCCCGCCTATTCGCCCTCCAGCTTATTGGCGATGCTCGTCAGCAATAACCCTCTTTTGTACTTTAAGCAGTTCTCGACCGCTGGCTCCGCAATGTACCAGAGGGCATTCGGGTATTCGTTTGAACAGGACTTCGCCCAAGATGTCAGGTCCGACTCATTACCGGCTGTCTCCTGGCTTTTCGCTCCGCTTGGCTTTGACGAACATCCTTCCGCCCCCCCGGCCTATGGCGAGTGGTACACCTCGAATGTTCTCAATATTTTGGCCCAGAACCCGAAGGTTTGGTCCAAAACCGTCTTATTCCTCAGCTACGACGAAAACGACGGCTTCTTCGACCACGTTCCTCCTCCAGTTCCACCAACAGGCACCGAAGGTGAGTTTGTATCAGCGAGCCCGTTACCGAAAGAAGCTAGTGGTATTGCAGGGCCGATTGGCCTGGGCTTCAGAGTGCCGTTGCTGACCATCTCCCCGTTTTCCGAAGGAGGGTACGTGGACTCCGCCGTTTCGGACCATACTTCGCAGCTCAAGTTCCTTGAGGCCCGGTTTGGCGTCAAGGTTCCAAACCTGACCACGTGGCGCAGGTCCTTGGTTTCGGACTTGACTTCAACGCTGCATACAGTCTCAGGGACTTCCACTAATGCGTCGCTGCCTACCGCACCTCAGAACCCCTCTGTCGTAACCTCGGAGTGCTCGACCACAGACATTAACGAACTCGGCGGCAAAACTCCCCCCGCATCTCTATACGAGCAACAGGCATACCCAGCACACGAGCCAGGAAAGCCTAAGAGAATTTAGCCTCTCGCCGCGCAAACTAGAATCAATTGCGACGTGGAGCCGATAGACAGATCCTTGCGTGCCGGTTCAGCCGGTATCGCTGTGCCGAAGTTGCGCCCTGGAAGCCTGCTGGGCCAGTTCGAGGACGGCGATCATTATTTTGAGACTCCGTCATTCTCCTATCTAGGAAAGGGAGTTCTCAATGCAAAGGAAATCTCCCAGAAGGACCTTAGGAACGGCTCTTTCGCCATTGAAGATCTGATCGGGCCGGACACCAACAGAGCATTCGTGGAATTGCCATTCGACCGCGAAGCTCCAGCAAAGGTGATAACTCCTGCCCAAGAAGTCTTCACCTTCAAGGCCCTCGAATGTCCCGGGGGCCCTGTCGAGCTGCTCGACGATCCAGTCGCTCGGGCGATTTACGGATCAAATCCCTCCAATGCCCGCTTGCTTGAGAGTCTCACCTTGGAGATCGCCGAGGACCAGGAGGAGGCATCTTGGCTGAAATGCGTCTCCCAAGCCGTGTCGCAAATCAACGAGAGGCGAATCGACAAAGTTGTACTCGCAAAAACGGTCACATTGAAGGCTGAGTCCACCATCAGCGAACAGAGGGTACTTACGAACCTATCGGGGAGCTTCCCGGGTTCGTATCTTTTTGCATTTGAAGGCCTAATAGGGGCGTCACCCGAGCTTCTCTTGTCTTGTGAGTCTTCACAAGTTCGCTCCAGGCCACTTGCAGGTACCGTCGGTCGATTCGCCGAGTCCGGGGAAGACGAAACAGCAATCAAAGACCTTCTCTCGGCTGAATCGTTTTCTCACGAGCACCTAATAGTCAGGGACTACGTCGCCGGGATCCTTGAAGATCACCTAGAGGATTTCTCCTTCAGTGATGAACCTTATGTACTCACATTGCCCAACGTTCATCACTTGGCCTCCGAAGTATGGGGAACCCTGAAACCGGGAGGGCCTTCAGCACTCCAGCTGGCGGCAATGCTTCACCCCACTCCGGCGGTTTGCGGGTGGCCGGTCGATGACGCTTACAGGATGATTCACGAGCTCGAGGGCTGGGATCGCGGCACCTATGGTGGAGCAGTGGGGTGCATCGACAGAATGGGAAACGGCTGGTTTGCTGTAGCGATTCGCTGTGCCAAGATTGACGGTCGGCAGGCGAGAGCCTATGTCGGAAACGGAATCGTGGGGACTTCCGACCCTGGGAGCGAGCTCGCGGAGACAAGGTTCAAGCTAAGCGGGGTGGTCAGCTCAATCGTGGGTGCGTTAGCTCCCTAAGCTGAGACGAGCAGCGCATGATGTGCACTCGAGACGAAAAGGGCCAGTTCGAAGAGCCCAATCCACGAGACGAGTCAGTCAATTCGATAGCCCGGGCTCATCGGCAGGCAATCGCTGAAGGACGAGATGGCTACATCGATCCTTCGACCGGGTATTTCGTGTTCACCGTTCGTTACTTATCCGATAGGGGCAAGTGCTGCCAAAGTGGCTGTAGGCATTGCCCATACAAACGAGACGAAAGGCTGCCGGATTAGGTTCCTGCGCTCCGCACCTTTTGGTCGGTCCGGAGGATTCGGCTAAGCCGAGTGTGCTAACTGAACTTCATCTCAACCGAGTCGATGACCCGCTGCCTCAAGGCCAGCATCTTGTCGTAGTCATCCGCACTTCCAGAGACCGAGTAGATCTGACTCATGGCTCCCTCTCGGTAGTCGAGTTCGGTGCCTACCGCCTTGTTAAGGACTACGTTTTCGACGCCGGGAAGGGCTGCCGCTTTATCGAGGCCTGATATAGCGTCCAGCCTTGTGGCCTCGATTGGCGGCTGCACCGCAATTCTAAATGCCACCCGCTTCGTCACGAAATCGGAGGTGGCCGCGCCAGACTTCCCAGAGACGATATTGCTAACCAAATATGGGACAATCGAGTTTCCGGTTGACAATCGCACGAGGACTTCCGTGTCGCCCCCCAACCTGCCGTTAACTTCAAGGAGGCGGGGTCCCTCGGCAGTCAACTTGATTTCGGTGTGACAGATTCCGGACCTGACTTTCAGGGCCGCAAGGCTTTGCTCTGTCAAACGGTAGACATCCCGTTCGAGATGCGCACCGAGGTCGGCTGGAAAGAAGCCTCCGGACCCGCGAAATGGCGGAGCAGCAGGAAACCTTCCGGTAATGCCGAGGTGAACCACTGCACCCGAATCCACGAAGCTCTCGACTGAAACATAGTCGGCGGAAGCCGAGCTTCCTCGAGCAGAGCTGTGATCACCAATGAAGGCTTCGATTATGAATTGCTCGGCAAATCCGCTCGCAACCAGCCCCGAACAAGTAGATGCCAGGCACGCCTCATCGGTAATCAGGAATGTATTGGAGCTATTTGTCCCAATGCGGGGTTTCAGGACGGCAGGATACCCAGGCAATGTGCCTTCGGGCAGATTGCCCAAGCCGGTTTGCCGGAAGTCTGCAACGGCGCCGCTGTCTTTAGCCAAGTCTATGACACAGTGGTCGGGCGTCCAGATCCCCGCTTCCGAAAGACGCTCACGCTGTATGAGCTTGTCGGTTAGACCGGCAACTACTTCAGGCGTGTTGAAACTCAGACCCAGCAATTCTGCAAGACTTGCGGCAATCGGCAACTGGGGGTCGGCAAATGCGATTATCCCGGACACGCTTAGGGAGCCAAGTTCTTCGGCAACATCCTCTGGTTTCTTGGAATGCGTGTCGACGAAGTTGCCCAACCTGGATACAAGTGTTGCCGGAGACTCGGCAGGGAGATGGGTCGAGTCGGCAACCCATACGAGGCCGGCCTTATCTTCAAAGAAGGCCTTAATCTGAAATGCGGAGTAAGTACCCTGACCGATCACCACAGCGATTACTGGATTGGGCGGCGGGTTTTCCAACAACACTTCAACTCAATCTTACGTCACGCTTAGTGAGTGCGAAGTTCAGGTCGCCAGTGGATTGGAGTTTTTTCGATGACTGAGGGTGATTTTGTCCAGCTCCACCAAGTCGGATTCGGTCGGAACCCATTCACCGGCCTGAGCGTTTGCCTTGATCTGCTCTGCGGAAGTCGCTCCGGCAATCACTGATGCGACACCGGGTTGAGCGGCCAGCCCACCGACTGCGACGGAGAGGATCGAAATGCTCCTCTCGGAAGCGAATGCCTCCAGTTTCTCGACGACGTCGAAGGCTTCTGGAGTCGCGTACGATCTCGCCCATGCCTCGGATAGACGGCTTCCCTCGGGAGGCGGATCGCCTCGTTTCCACTTCCCGGTCAAAATTCCATTTGCGAGAGGAAAATACGGGAGGATGCCGATCTTCCGTTCAACACATACTCCAGCAAGTTCGGACTCGATGTGTCTTTGGAGTAGGGAATAGTGGTTCTGCGACGACTCGAACCGCACAGAGCCCGTAGTCTTAGCTACCTCGTCGGCCTCCACAACCTGCCACGAGGCAAAGTTGGAGGACCCCACGAACCTCACCTTTCCCTCTTCGACAAGAAGGGTCATCTCCCCCAGAGTCTCCTCAATCGGTGTGATGCCATCAGGCTCGTGGAGTTGATAGAGGTCGATATAGTCGGTATTCAAGCGCGAGAGTGAGCCTTCCACCGCCATCCGCATGTACTTCGGCGATGCTCGTGGTATGTCGCTCGGATATTCGTTGACCATATCCATTCCGAATTTCGTAGCCAGTACGAACGATTCCCGGCGTCCGCCGATCGCCTTCCCAATGGCGACCTCAGACCCGCCCTTGTTGCCGTAGATGTCGGCGGTATCGATGAAATTCACACCGGCGTCAAGGGCAGCGTCGACAACTTTGCTTGTCTGCTGAGCGTCCAGCCTTGAACCGAAATTGTTGGCCCCCAGCCCGACTACTGAAACCTCCAGAGTGGAACTACCCAACTTCCTGTACTGCAATGTGTCGCCCTTCGAACTCAGTTGCATACCCGCCCAGCAGGCCGCACAACCCAGGCGTGCGCCCTTAGGTTTTCGTGCACCTTCCTGATAGGAGGACATATAAGTCTTACCGCGAAGTATTGATCCTACAGGTATTGATACCGACCGGAGGAACCCGTGAGGTCACTTTCGGAATTTTCGCCAACGCACGCCGCCGACGCTAGCCATATGTGCTCACCAAGTAGTCGGTCAGGACATCGCAAAGTTCCTCTCGCTGCCGTCGCTTCAGGATTGAGTGATCCATTTCATCGATCCTGACGAACTTAAACCGTCCAGTAGACGTCATCCTCTCCAATTGAGGCCGCGAACGCTCCAGAAGTGGCGCAGCCTCCTCCGGCCCCGCCACTATCAAAGTGGCCACACCCACCTCAACCAACTTTTCCAGTCTCCTGGAAGGGAGTTTCTTGACCCCAGCGAAGTCGAGTACTCGCCACAACGGGTAACCCATTTTGCCCTTGAGACCTTGTACCCTGCTCGACTGCAGGGTCTCAGCGATCTTTTCGGCCACTACCTTGTTAGCCGTGGCTACCAAACCCTTCGCCAAGATTGACCAATCATGTTCGTTCTCATGCAGTTCCGGGTTGCCGACCTTCGAGTCGCCATTCTCGCCTTCCCTAGGGACATTAATCCCGAATGCCCAACTGGCTGTCATGTAAGGGTTCACGACCATTACCCCAAGGGGTCTCCACTCGGCGCCAAGCTCGATTGAGATATGGGAACCCGAGCAAAGGCCAACACAAACCAATCCAGAGTGGATATCTTCCACGAACTCACTTCCGGCAACTTGCACATCCTCAAATAGCGACGACTTGGTCCTCTCCCAGCCGTCGTGAGGCAAGGGCGAGTCACCGATAGACGTTAAATCGAATCGCAAGCACTCGAATCCCAGTGCTGACCATCGCCTGGCCAACTCGACCCATTGTCGGGCAGGCCCGATGCATAACTCCCGGCCCACGTTCCAGAAAATGATCTTAGGAGCACCCTGTCTTGCAGGAACGCCCCCTGCCGGTCTGCTCGAAATTCCGAATAGCGGGCGTTCACCAAGGTGTTCGATTGTCTCAACAACGTTGCCGGCTTCATCCACTACCGCTGTCACCTGCACCTTGGGGACCAAGATGCTCGTCTGCTCTACAGGAGCGATCGAACTCACCATGGTAACCATGGGGCCGACTAGATCGGTTCCTTGATAGTAATCAAACTGAGAGTCCGAAAAAATATCCGCAAGCGATAGTCCAATATCGAGTCTCGCATCAGTCAAAGCCACGAACTTCTCCAGCCGTGGGCTGGCTGCCCGGCCCGGGTTGGTTACTACGCCAATCGCTGGAGATTTTCTGGAAAGTCCATCTTCGATATCAGAAACGGTGATCGCAGACAGATCCCTCACCGTCTCCTCCGAGTACACGACTCCCGGCGCCTCCACTGATCCATCGCCATTCCCCCCTGTGGAGTTGGAAACCATGTGCAATGCTCTGGACTCTCGCAGGAAGCGCTTCCCGTCCAGCACCGGATCCCATAAGACAAGAGCGTTCACCCTTGCTTCGAGCTTGGAGGTCTGCTCGACAAGGAGTCCATCCGCATCAATCCCCGGGCCTACCAGCCACTTCATCGCAAGCAGAGCGCCGGCCCTCATGCCCACCAATGTCACGTTTGTAACACCGGTAGAAGACAGGAACGCTATGCCCTTGTCGATGCTGGACAACCACGCCGCAACCCTGCCGGAGTCACTGTCGGTTCCGGCCGAATGTCCAGTGCCGTCGTAGTGGAACCGCAAGACGGTAAAGCCAAGTCCGCAAAGTTGGTCGCCGAGCTGCTTCAAAACCCCGTACGTATAGATAAGTTCTCGGCCAAGAGGTGGGCAGATAAGAACTCCCCCCTTAGAGAACGAACCTTCCGGGATAGCCAAGTTCCCGAATAGTGGCCGCTCCGCCGACCCGAACCACTGAGGAATTTCCTTCATCGCCTCTCTCTCTCAGCAAGTAGCATCAACAAGATTACAGCCGGTCTCTCGCGAAACTTGAAAGGGGGGCGAATGTCGGCCGCAGGCGATGCAGTTGAGCCACTTCCAACTTTGAGGGAGGTTGACCCTGGAGAAGTCGAAGACCTTTCGATTGTTCTTGCAACAGCACTCTCCGAGACCCCAATGTCCAAGGCAATGTTCCCTGATCCCGAATTGCGGATGAGGTTTCTGACCGAGATCTACGAAGAGCGCCTTCGTGCCGCTTCGAGCAAAGCCGCCTCGTCTCCACTTGTAACGAGAGACCCATCCGCCTTTCCCGACGAGTCACTGGCAATGATTCCTGGGACCAAGGGAACCTACGTGCTCGGGAACAACTTCCATGGAACCCGTGCCTTAACTGATGGGCGATGGAGCGTCATTGTTTTTTCCCGTGGAGATGTGCAAGCAGAGCAATTCTCAGAGCAACTTCGGTTCAACCGAATGGTGAGAAGTGCGCATCGAGCTGTCGGGAGCAATGCCTTTCCAGAAGTCAGGTCGGCTCTTGAAGAAATCGGCTCCCAGCTCCAAGGTGCTGAGCTGGTAACCATCAGCGCATTGGGCACAGAGCCCGAGCGGAGGGGACACGGCCTAGCAAGAGCTATCCTCTCGGAAGTCATTGCGCTTTGCGACGTCTGCGGACTCGATGCCGTCGGTTCCTTTTCTCAGCCCGAGCTCCGGCCGTTCTACGAGTCTTTTGGGTTCAAACAAGTCGGGCTGATCCCGGGTTCCGATCATGTTCCGGAGACTTGGCTTCTTAGAAGAGAGTCCAGGAAGCACTGAGTAGGTTATTTGCCGGATCTGAAGTCCGTCAGTTAAACAAAGGCGAAATGGGCGATCTTGACGCTATTCGTGCCAGCTTTCTCTAGCCCGCTTCCCCAATAGCAATCTGCGCCGCAGTCTTGGAGTTGATGGCTCGCACTTTGCCGACCGGGTGCCTTTCGGGTCCCATTCCAATCTCCGGAGTAAGTATGATCTCCTTGGTCAAGCCAGGGGCGAGGTGGAACCAGGAGTCATCCGGCCGGAACCCCTTTGCTTCGATTGATACAAATTTTGCAACTCTTTCGGCCGAGATCCGAAGGCACCACTCTCCGTTACTCCTGGGCAGCGCAACCGCGTTCAGTCCCAAGCTGAACTCCGTTGAGTTGTCATGACCCAAGGGGAAAAAGTAAGCAAGTCTGGAAATCTCCTCCCCACTGCTTTCCAGTTTCGCCTTCAGTTCCACGACGACCAAATCGTGAACTGGAGTACCGAATCGATAGGCGTACGTTACGTCCCTGAAGGACCCGAACATCTCGGAGGAGCTGATTTCCAACCCGGAACGAGAATCGACGGACACCGGCGCAGTCACCGATTCCACCTTCAAATGGCCGTCGTTGAACAGCGAGATGGATAGCTCGCCACTCAACACTTCACAGGTGTCGTTCAAGACGTTGATGCTCAGGCCATTCAGGCGTTCGTCGGTCAGGATCAAGCCGATGGGATCAAAAAGGCGCTTCAATACGTACCAAGGGGCCTTCGGGTTTCCCATCGCGTCAACGACGCCGAATCCTGCTCCGGGCCGTATATCCCTTAAAGCCATAAGAAGGGATCCCCGGCAAGGCGAGCCTGGACGACGGAACTCTCCAAGGACTTGCTCCATGCACTCGCAGACGGTTGCCCTAGCCAGGTCGAGCGCACGAGAGGCGCTTCCATGCCTAAGCAGATTGGGTTCCACGCCGAATATGACCCTTTTGTAGTGATTGACCACGTCCTCGGTATCCGAAGATCTGCCGGTATCTCTGTGCAGTGTCTGCTTCCACTTGGGGTCGTGGCCCGCTCGATGAGGTCCACCGAACATCTCGTCAACCTCGTCCTCTTCCGGTGGAATTGAGAACATCAGACACTCAGAAGCGAACTTGACTTGAGCTCTTCGGGGGTCCTCCAATGGCAGGAGGAATCCACCCACACCGAAGTAGTGGCTGAGACCCTCGTTCATCACTGTGGGGTTAGGACCACCCGTCGGCGTAGATCTGACATAGTGAGCCTGACCTAGCATCTCCCCGAATATTTCGGGGGCAATCGAGTCGAAGATCGGAAAATTCCAGTCGTCATCCGAGAGACCAAGCATTGTGGCCTGCTCTTCCATCTCGGCAGATCCACAAACGATGGTAAGGGAAGGTCTTCCTTGGTAATCGTGCGCCATTTGAGTCAGCTCGGCGGAGACCTCACGTTTGAATGCTGGGTCATCAGGTGGATCCATGTGAGCGAACATGCAGTCCTGCCAGACCATGATCCCGATCCGATCGCACAGATCCAACACGAAGGGAGCCGGATAGACCGTTGTCCCGACAAAGCGCACCATGTTCAAGTTGGCTTCAGCGAATAGTCGAAGGGTTCTCTCCGCTTCCGTCAGGTCATCCTGAATCGTGACAGGGTCGAGCGGCATCCACCCAGCACCTCGGCAGAACACCTCGACGCCGTTGATGGAGACAGAAAACTTTCCGTCCGCCCTATCCACCGACGTTGATTTAAACCCGACGTCTCTGAGGTGCAGTTCTTCGCCATCGACCACAACCGAAAGGGGGTACAAGGGTTGTTCCCCGTGAGTATGAGGCCACCACAGATCAGGATCTTCCATCGAGATCTCTCCGGATATTTCCCAGACTTCAGCTTTAGGGCAGTCAGCCGTTTCCTGCGCATCAATGCCCGCTGGGTAGCCTCCGTTGACCTCACAAGTCGACTCCTCCGAGCCGAGCCTAACCTTGAGGAATTCCTCGGGCGTGAACGCCCCCTCCAATTTGATTACGTACGAAACGACTCCGCGGTACTTTCCCTCATCCCCCGAAGGCTCCACTCGTGCCGCCGCCTTCGTGAGCCTGGCGGTTCGGGCAGGAAGTGGAAAAATCTCGATAGGCCGGTAGGGACCGACAGGAATCGCCTTGTAGGTCCACTCCGGCATTCGCCCGAGCAACGAGGTTCTCACCCAGCGGAGGCTTTGATTGCTGACTAGGTAAGTCCGCCACCTTGGCCTTGGCTTTCTCGGCTTCAAAAGCGGTGTCAGCCTTGAGAACCTGAGTGCCAAAGTATGGACCCCTGGCTCTAGGTTGCAATCCACTTCGTACCTTCGGAACATGTTTTCCGAGTGCAGCAAGTGCAAATCGTCCACCCAAGCATCGCACACAGTTGCCAGTCCATTGAAGACAATGCGATAAGGCCGGAGTACCGCAGAGGTCGCGCCGCCTCCGCCTATGGGCATAACAGGCTCGGCTGTCTCAACTTCCGCACCGCCATCCGATTTCCCTATGTAAAACTCTGTCCGGTACCACCACTCTTCATCGTCTAGGTTTCTGCCCTCTGTCCATCGACCGACAGCGTCGAGTGCCTGCGCCACAGTCCCCGGAACGGCCGCGTCGATCCATTCTCCGCTCGCATCCAACTCGGCGAGAGCCTCGGAGGGAGATCCGAACTCAATCGGCTCAGATCGGGAGGCCTTCCAGCCCGAGAACGGAATTGCTTCGAACCTCATGTGCCGCCTCTAACTCCGGCTCTCAAAGCCAAGGGGGCCTTTAGCCATACCTGACCACAAGCCCGTCAAGGGCTACCTGCCAACTCTT
>DAIDIS010000062.1 GCA_027451785.1 Acidimicrobiales bacterium | reverse complement strand
GAGCCACCCCGCGAAGCTTGCCTTGGCGGTTCGGCTAACCTCGTTGCATGGCAAGGACCTAACGCCCAAGCCAGCACGGGGCGTTGCCAGTCCGTCTCCTATTCCGACAGATTCCACACCAGGGGTACCGAATATGCAATTCAGTCAGCCGCCGGAGATGAGCATCGACTCGTCAAAGACCTTCTTCGCCATCATGGAAACGGACGCCGGGACGATAAAGCTCAAGCTTGACGCCGAGAAGGCACCGATTACGGTCAACAATTTCATCTTCCTGGCCGAGGCGGGCTACTACAACGACACCATCTTCCACCGCGTAATTCCAGGCTTCATGATGCAAGGGGGGGACCCTACCGGTACCGGTCGAGGGGGTCCCGGCTACAACATTGCCGACGAGTTCCCTGCGCCAGGCGAATACCGACACGGCTCAATCGCAATGGCGAATACCGGCCAGCCGAACTCCGGTGGTTCTCAGTTCTTCATCGTCGGTGGGCCGGCCGGCGAGAGCTTGCCCCCGCAATACACCTTGTTCGGACAAGTGGTCGAAGGCATCGAGGTTGTTGACCAGATCGTTGCTGACGGTTCGCGAGCAGGCGTACCGCCGGAAGTCACGCACTCGCTGATCAAGGTGCAGATAGAAATCGTCGATTAGGAAAGCCACCGGCGCTCGGGCAGGTAGCCTTTTCATTGGAGGTCTAGTCCAGTGGCATCCAGAAAACTAGCGGCAAAGGAAACCGTTCGCGAAGCAGGCGCAGGCGCGCAGGCTCAGGACGTGCCCCGGGCCGCCCCATACGTCGTCGTCCTTTTCGGTGGGACGGGAGACTTGGCCAGGAGAAAACTGCTCCCGGGTCTCTTGAACCTTTTTGCCGCAGGGATGCTTCCGGACGTCCGTATCGTCGCTACATCGCTCGACGACATTGATACCATCGCCTACCGCAAAATTGCAGCCGAAGCTTGCCAGGAGTACGCCCACAAGTCCGTGAAGCCGGAGATGATTGACGACTTCTGCAGCTTCATGACCTACGTGAACATCGGCGAAGGGCCGGAGCAACTGGCCAAGGCGGTTCAGGACGCCGAGAGCGAGCTCCCGGAAGGTACCAGCCGGTTGCATTACCTTAGCGTCCCACCCCACGCCGCCGGCGAGGTGATCCACGACTTGGGCAAGGCGGGGCTAGCGGAACGGGCCAGGGTGATTATGGAGAAGCCTTTCGGCACCGACCTAGCCTCGGCAAGAAAGCTCAACCAGGAAGTGCAGAAGGTCTTCAGCGAGGACCAGGTGTTCCGCATTGACCACTTCCTTGGTAAAGAGGCGGCTCAGAATATCCTCGCATTCCGATTCGCCAACGGCCTCTTCGAACCGATTTGGAACCGCCAGCACATCGACCACATTCAGATTGACGTACCCGAGACGCTTTCCGTCGGTTCTCGCGGGTCCTTTTACGAGCAGACCGGCGCATTCAGGGACATGGTCGTTACTCACTTATTCCAGATCCTGGCCTTCGTAGCCATGGAGCCTCCGACGGCGCTGGAGCCTAACGCGATCGGCGAAGAGAAGTACAAGGTCTTCAGGTCGCTGCAGCCACTCGACCCAAGCAGGTGTGTGAGAGGTCAATACGAAGGATACCGATGGAGTGATGGTGTCTCTGAGACCTCCGATACGGAAACTCTCGTCGCCTTGCAGTGCGAGATCAACAACTGGAGATGGGCCGGAGTCCCATTCTTCTTGCGCACCGGCAAGAGGATGGGTGCGGCCGCCCGCATTGTCTCGATCGCTTTCCGGGAGCCCCCGAACTCAATGTTTCCCGCGGACTCCGGCTTTGGCACCGAGGGACCCGATCATTTGACCTTCGACCTTGCGGACTCGACGACTCTTTCGCTCTCCTTCTACGGCAAGAAGCCCGGGCCGGGAATGAAGCTCTCGAAACTGAGCCTTGAGTTCTCGATGCTCGCCACCGGACAGGAACAAAATCTTCTTGAGGCCTACGAACGTCTGATCTTTGATGCCATGAACGGTGATCACACTCTGTTCACCAACGCCCAGGGCATCGAGCGGGTCTGGGAGCTCTCAGAGCCCTTGCTGCAGAATCCCCCCGAAGTCGAGTTATACAGGACCGGGTCGTGGGGTCCGCAGTCGGTACATGAGCTGATCGAACCGAGGACTTGGAGGCTTCCGTTCGAGACCACGTGATCATCTGCGGGCTTGAGGGAGTTGGCTTCGCCACACTTGAGCAACTTCACCTCAGCGGGCTGCCTGTAACCGTGGTCGACGACGACCCGGACGCGAGATTGAAGCGCGTCGCCGAAAGTTGGGGCGTGCCCGTCGTAACCACGAGCGCAAGGATCGGGGACGGCTTGTCCGAAGCCGGTATCGATACAGCTCAAGCGGTCATCTGCACCGAGGAAACTGAGCTGAAGTCCCTAGAGATAGCCCTCAAGGTGCGCTCCCTAAGACCGGATATCCAACTCGTAGTCCAGATTGCCAACAGGTCCGTCGGCGACGCCCTTCAGAAGGCATTGGGCCGAGGACAGGTTCTGGACGTAGCCTCCTTGGCGGCGCCGTCATTCGTCGAGGCGTGCCTTGGGACCCCCGTTCACCGCATCCACATGGGCGGAACGGAATTCTCGGTAGTAGAGCTGACCGTTGGAGAGGATCGAGACAGCCACCAACAACGCTCGCACCCCGAAAGCACAATTCCCACCACCTTCCGGGATCGATACGGCAGCCTCGTCCCCATAGCGGTAATGCCGCAGGAGCCTGGTCCTGTGCAGACTGCTGCCACCGGGGATCAACCGGACTCGAAGGAAAACGGCCGGCTCTCGAAAGCCGGCAATCCCATCCCCTCCGAGATGGCAATCTGCCCAGGACGTGACCACCCAATAAAGTACGGCGACAAGGTGGCATTGCTAGGGGCGACCGACGAGCTTGGTCGAGCCGGGATCCAGCCAAAAGCGCCCCACTCGCACAATCAGCTGGGGTCAAGTGTCGCCGCAAAGATCCGCCACAGGCTGAACACGATCAAAGAAATGCGCATCCTGGGACTCCTTCTGAGCGCCAGCGGGTTGATCGCAATGATGCTGCTTGCCATGCTGGTGATCCACTTCGGCTACAGAGTCGGCTCGCGACACGGTCACTTGGATCTACTGCGTTCCCTGTATTTCGCAGTGGAGACGATTTCGACGGTCGGCTTCGGCGACTATTCGTATGCGAGCCAGAACCAATGGATGGTCGGTTTCGCCATCGCGCTGATCATCATAGGCATCTCGCTGGTTACCCTGTCGTTCGCGTTGTTCACCAACTTCTTAGTCTCCCGGCGAATCGAACAGTCCTTCGGCCGCCTCAGGGTGACTGGACTGTCCGGCCACGTGATCGTCATCGGTCTCGGATCCGTGGGAATAGGGGTAGTGGAGGGGTTGGTATCCGCCGGAAAGAAAGTGGTTGTTGTCGAAAAGGACGACTCCAACCGCTACCTCGGCCGAGCAAGAGCCCTGGGTGTCTCAATCATCATCGCCGACGCCACTCAGAAGCAGACCCATTTCGCCGCAAACCTGGACGGGGCTTCGGCCGTAGCGATACTCACGTCCAACGACCTCACCAATATCGAGACCGGCCTTGCGATCCGCCAGTCTTTGGGAGATCGTTGCGAGGAGGTACCAACCGTTCTTCGCGTTTTTGACCCGAACTTGGCCGGGATGATGGAGAGCGGCTTCGGCTTCCGCCACGTCCGCTCAACTGCGGCCCTAGCTGCACCATGGTTCGTTGGAGCAGCCCTGGGCCTTGGGGTACTCGAAACCTTCTATGTTGAACAGCAACCCTTCCTGGTCGCCAAATTGAAAATTGCGGCAGGCGGCGGTCTCCAGGGACTTTCGATGCAGGACCTATCGGCACGAACCAGGGTAATCGCTCTGGAGCGTTCTGACGGAGTCGGCGGCCTTGAGTATCCCCCTAGGCGTGGGACCCGTTTCGATAGAGGTGACACCGCCTATATCCTCGGCCCATACGAAGAGATCATCGGTGTCCTTCGCCGTGACCAGATGTCCGTGGGAGCCAAGTTTCCCGCTAACTAGTCGAGCCCTTGCTTCGTGCTCCTACCGTTAGCCTGGCCTGACAGCTTTCGTCTGACTCTTTAGCTTCGGCGTCCGATCATTATCGCTTTCCTGGCCTGCAATAAAGCTCGGCCAGCTCCCCGGCGGTCTCCTTGGCTACTTCCAAAGCCTCTGGCGGCCCGACGATCTGCGCCCCTCGCCCGAAGCTTAAAAGCCTCCTGACTATTACGTTTCGGTTCTGGCCCGAAACCGTAATTCCGACTCTTCCATCCGCGAAACGATCTCCTGGCTTCGCCAACGATCCGAACATCCACACGATTGCCTCCGATGCCCACGGCTCCGCAATCGCCTCCACCGACTCCGGACCGCGGAGAGTATCCACTGCTGTAACTACTTGTCGCCAGGACTCGCCTAGGTCGAAGTCCCCAGGACGCTCGAATGTGTTGCCGGTCGACTCGACCGACTTCACTCTCCCCACTTTGAAGGTCCTTTGTCCGTTATCGGTGCCTGCTACCAGGTACCACGTTGTCCCCTTCAAAACGACGCCGAACGGACAGATCAGCCTCTTAGTCTCTTTACCATTGCGGTCCAGATACCCGAGCATCAACTCCTGCCTGCAAAAAGCTGCCGCCTGCAGTGCGTCCAAGTAACGAGGAGCCCCCCCGGAGCCGTTGCCTCCCCATCCCGCAGGATCCACATGTACCGATGCGGCCGCCGTCTCAGCTTCGTCCCGAAAACTCTCCGGCAGTGCCGAAAGAAGCTTCTTCAAGGCCTGCTTCAACTCCGGCGTCACCGTCGTCGACATCCCTGACAAACCGAACAGAGCGTAAGCCTCATCGGCCTTCAACCCAGACAAGTCGGTTCTTCCCTCACCGAGCAGCCGCCATCCACCGTTTCTTCCCCGCTCCGAGTAGATCGGCTGGCCTGCCATCGCAAGTGCCTCCAGGTCTCTCCTCACGGTCCGTTCGGATACCTCAAGTTCCTCGGCAACCTGTGCAACCGTTACCTGCTTCTTTTGTTGGAGCATCAAAAGGACAGACACCAGGCGATCAGCTCGCATAATTGCATTTTTGCAGATTAATAGGTCATAAGGTGGCCAGTTTTATCCCAGAGAATGAAATGCGGATCAACAACAATCAACGAATGGAGACACAGTGCCCGGATTCACAGAGGCGGTTAGCGACGAGATGGGACAGATCATCGAATCCCTCAAGCAGCAAAGGAGGTTCCTTAGATACGCAACATTCGGACTCAACGACGGACAAGTCCGAGCGACGCCTACAGCAAGCGAGCTGTATCTGGCCGCTATCATCTCCCATCTCACCCATGTTGAGCGGTTCTGGTGCTCAATCGCCAGAAGCGAAGCCAAGCCTATCGATCCCACCAACATCGACAGAGGTTTCAATCCTGACGAAGGACTGACCCTTCACGTGCTTCTTGCGGCCTACGAGTCGGCAGCGGGGAAGACCGACGACGCGCTCCTAGCACATAAGCCGGACCATCAAGTTCCGATCCCGGCTGACGTCCCTTGGTTCCCCAAGAACAATGATTTTTGGACTCTCAGATGGATTGCACTCCACATGGTTGAAGAAACAGCCCGGCACGCTGGGCACGCCGACATAATCCGCGAGTCCATCGACGGTGCAACTTGGCTGCCTTTGCTTTCGGCAATTGAAGGGATCGACTTTGGACCTTGGATCAAGCCCTGGGAGGCGAAAGTCCAAGCGTAGATAAGGATGCGGCGGGGAGTCCCCGGTCAGATCCGACAATCAACCGGGGACTCATGCCACTAATGGCTCATGCCACCTAATCGTGCACTCTCGCTACCGGACGACTCCGATGATCTCTTCCCATGCCGGGTTGGAGTGAGAGCCACTGAAAGGCTGGTCACCGAACGCAAAGACTCCTCCATCAGACGACACTTGGGCATAGCCATTGCCGGTTGTGGAGGACAGAAAGCCCGTGAACTGGAAGCTCCACTCGGGCGCGGTTCCCGGAAGGCCAGCCTCGGAGCTCAAGTAACTCGCGTCACCGAACGCAAAGACTCCTCCATCGCTGCCCATCTCCCAATAGCCTTGACCGTCAGGTGTCGGCTGGAAGGACTCAATGCCACCCGCAAGGGTAACGCCCCCCATAGAGCCGAAAAACTTGGCATCGCCAAAGGCATAGACGCCTCCGTCGCTGGAATAGAGCCAGTAGCCTCCACCGTCGGGAGTGGCGGAAATCCCCGTTACGGGGCCGGCGACATACGATCCGGACATCGAACCGTAGAACTTGGCGTCACCGAATGCAAAGACGCCTCCGTCGCTCGCCACCTGCCAATAACCCTTGGCGTCGGGCGTTATTGCTATTCCGGTCATGTACCCGTTGAACTTATTGCCGAGCATGTCGCCGTACGAGAGAGCGCTTCCCCATCGTTCAATCGCGCCTTCGGTCGTAACCTCCCAAATTCCGTTGCCTGAAGGGTCAGCAGCCGCACCAACAAACGTGGGGTACGCGGATGTAGTGGAAGGTACGTCACCGCCTGCCATAACCATGGTCGGCAATCCGAAAGCATAGGGTTGTCCCGACCCTCCTATCAGGTAATAGCCCGCTGACGCGGTAGCCGCCCCGGCCATCGCGGGTCCAGTGACAGCCTGAAGGCCCACACAAAGCAGCGAGGCAAGCCCTGAAATCCCCGCCATCATCAATGCGCTAATCAGCCGCTTCATTCCTCCACCTTTCGTTCGGTTGCGATCCATGTAAGCCGACCTACCCGGCAAACCGGCGGAAAGACTCGGATTATTGACCTCATCGTGATCCTACCCAATGATTTATCGCCTTAGTCAAGGACCGATTAGTCAACGACCGAGCACAGGCATCAATCCGTAAGGCATCAATCGGGGTGCAACCACCCCGGAAGGCATAACGAATGATTCACAAGGCGCACACGTGGATACATTTAGTTAGTGGACACTACCGAGGTGGAAGTAGCAGCGCGTACCAACGACAGTGAGCAATGGACTGCCGGCTCCGGGGTTCCGGAATCGTCATGGGAAGCTCTGAATCGATACTGGCGGGCGGCCAACTACCTTTCCGTGGGGCAGATCTACCTACTGGACAATCCTTTGCTCAAAGAGCCTCTTCGAGCTTCGCATATCAAGCCAAGACTCCTCGGGCACTGGGGAACGACCCCGGGCCTCAATTTCATTTACGCCCATGCGAACAGGGTCATCAAAGAGTTCGACCTAAACGCCATATATGTATTCGGTCCCGGCCATGGAGGTCCCGCTGCCGTAGCGAACGCTTATTTAGAAGGGACATACTCCGAAACCTACCCGCATATCGGTTTGGACGAGGAGGGGATGAGGAGGCTGTTCAGGCAGTTCTCCTTCCCCGGCGGTATACCCTCGCACATAGCCCCGGAGACTCCTGGCTCAATACATGAGGGGGGCGAGCTCGGATATTCGCTCTCACACGCCTATGGGGCTGCCTTCGACAACCCTGATCTGACGGTCTTTTGCGTCGTCGGCGATGGCGA
>DAIDIS010000061.1 GCA_027451785.1 Acidimicrobiales bacterium | reverse complement strand
ACATCCAAGCGAATCGAACGGCTCATTGAAAGCTTCCTGGGATTCTGTGGCGATAATCCAGACGCCTTTACGATCCTGTTCCGCGAGCCGCTTGGTTCCGGTGAGCCCGCAATCGTCAGTAGGTCACTTACTGCTCGTGTCGGAATGGCAGCGGAGATAGCTTCTAAGCTCGCTTCGTCCGGTGCCGAGGCTTCGCTGCTCATGACCACAACGACAGGCATCATCGGATTCCTGGTCAACGTAACCGAACTTTGGTTGTCCGAACAGGTTGACCGGTCGGCTGCGATACTCGCTTCTACGAACTTCGTTCTGGGAGGATTGGCCAACCTCGACATAATCCAGCTTGCGTCCCCCAAGACCCACAAGCTGGTCTGACCCTCACCAAACACCGAAAAGGGATTCACCCCTCAGGTTGCCCATAATTTCGCGCCACCCGCACCTTGCCCTAAGCACGTAAATGCGACTTTGGAGCTAGCCGATACCGTCAGCCTTGGGGCGGTAAATGTCGGTACCTACCCTTACCGCCTGCGAAATCATCGTACCTAGACCAAATTCCTTAGCGCTCGGGAGTGCGCCTCTCGCAAATTCGAGCGCTGCCTTTCCATACTTGCGCTCCTCGACATATGGCCTGACGCATTGCGGGAAGATCGGAACTTTCTTTCCCACTTCCGGTGCCACTGAGGTGGGTAGGCTTTTTCTCAGCCCCAGGGCATACAGATAACCTTCGCTCAAGTCCAGGCCGGCGGCACAATAGGCACCGTGGAAGCCGGAGGACCTGATGTTGATGTCGTGGAGCCATAGGCGTCCGTCGAAGTCCTTTTTGAAATTCATACTGACGAGTCCGGCCGTTTTGAGCACAGACGCCGCCTTTCTGCCCGTAGCCAAAAGTTCCGGGTCTTGGTCCGCCCAAGTCAGCCCCGCAGGACCAAACCCAGCCCGCCAACTTCGCCCGATCTCTCCAGCCAAGTCCTGGACAACGCCACCGTCATCGGTAATTGCCGCACCATAGATGACGTCCGAACCCTCGATGAACTGCTCATAGAAGAAATCGTTCGGTCCCAACCCAGACGATTGCATCAACGACCTCATCTCCCCTACATCGCCGGAGATTCTCATCTGCTCGCCGCCAGTTCCGATTTTCGCCTTCAATACCAAGGGGGCACCCAGTTCGGCCAGGGCGGCCTCAGGAGTCGTTTCGCCGGCCTCGATTACAGGCGGAACGGGAATCCCGTTAGTCAATAGCAGCCGAGCAGTTTCAAACTTGTCGAGAATCTCAAGGCGCCTCTCGATTCTTCGCCCAACTGGAGGACGAAGTCTGTCGGAATATTGAGATACCAGCCAATGCATGTGCTCTGTGAACTGAAGATCGACCACTTCCTCCGAGCTCAGCAGGTCGCCGAACGTTGAATGGCTTGACTTTGACACGGTTAGATGGCGATCGAAAACCGGCGCCGACTGCCACACCGCAGATCGGGCGGGGTCGCTCGTCACCCTGACGGTCCTGATTCCCGCCCTTCTCAGCTTTCCCGCTAACTGGAAGAAGCAATCGTAGGTGCAATGGTCGAGAAAGACTACGGTCGGATTGCCGGAAGGCACTCTCTTCAACTCAGGCTCTACCCACGATTCCAGGCACCGATCCAGAAAGAAATAAGACCATTCCCGTTTAGCGGGGCCACTTGTTGCTTATCCTGCTTCTGACGAATCCGCCTGCTGCAATGAACAGTCCCCATAGCGCAATCGGCCACGCCGGCCAGAACGAGCGTACGCTTCCCAAAGCCCAGACCAAGACAAGGGCACCGTTGATCGCTATGTATGAAGCGATTGCGACAGCCAGCGTCCAAGGCCTCGATCCCATTTTTGGGGCTTTACCTGGTTTATGGCCAAGGCCACCAAACGCAGCTTCACCGGAAGGCAGCGCTCGCCCAGGGAGAGTCGTGGTCGACCCTGCATCCCGCAAGATCGGGTGGGGCCCACCATGCTCGGGTAGATCAGATGTCAGAAGGTAGAGTTCGTCAAAGGTCTTGACGGAGTACAGGGCAGCGAGCCGGTCCGAGTACTCCTCGGCGTCCAGCCTTCCGGCACGGAAATGAAATTTGAGCACAGAAGCCGCACGTTCCTTGTCGGCATCCGCTATCCGAATCTCTGCCACTGGTCAAGTGTAGACAGATCTCCCGAGATTAACCTGAATCAGACCCCAAGCTTCTGCGCCATCAACTCGCGATGGTACGCAGGGTCACCGAGCAGAAGCTCCGATGACTTCGCCCGCTTGAAAAACAGGTGGGCATCGTGCTCCCATGTAAAACCGATTCCGCCATGAATCTGGATATTCTCGGCTGCGGCATGGAAAAAGGCCTCAGAACAATAAGACTTCGCCAGCGAAGACACCACCCCCAGCTCATCGGAGTCTTCAGCCGCCGACCAAGCCGCGTAGTAAGCCGCAGACTTAGCCGACTCGACCTCCATGAGCATGTTTGCACACTTGTGCTTTATTGCTTGGAAGCTCCCGATTGGCCGGCCGAACTGCACACGGACTTTCGCATACTCAACGCTCGTGTCGAGGCAGACTTGAGCACCGCCAACCTGCTCCGCGGCAAGTGCCACAGCTGCCAGTTGGAGGCACTTTGAAAGCCCCGGTTCAGCCCCGCCCTCTTGACCTATCAGAGTTGCGTCGGTATCGGAAAACTCAACCCTGGCCTGCTTCCTGGTCTGGTCCATGGTTGCCAACTGTGTCCTGGTTATCCCGGGAGCGGAACCGTCAACCGCAAATAGGCTCAGTCCCGCAGCTGTCTTCGCGGCAACCAGGAAAAGGCTCGAAAGGTGGCCGTCGATAACAAAGTTCTTTATTCCGGTCAGCTTAAAATTCTCGCCCGATTTGGTGGCGGTAGCCGAGATGCTACCAAGATCCCATTTTCCTGAGTCCTCCGTTATCGCCAGCGAAGCGATGGTCGACCCGTCTCCGATGCCGGGTAGGTACTTGGCCTTTGCATTCTCGTCGCCACTGCACAGAATCGCGTTGGCGCCAAGGACCACCGACGAGAAGTAGGGCCCACA
>DAIDIS010000060.1 GCA_027451785.1 Acidimicrobiales bacterium | reverse complement strand
TTGCGAGGATGGTGATCCCCTTTTCGCGCTCCAAGTCGTTGGAGTCCATCACTCGGTCGACAAGTTCTTCGTTCTGGCGGAAGGCACCGGTTTGGCGGAGCATGGCATCGACGAGCGTTGTTTTGCCGTGGTCGACATGGGCGACGATCGCGACGTTACGCAGATCTTCTCTAAGTTTCATAATTTTTGTTTCTCGCAGGCAGGATTAGTGGGATGAGCGGGCTTTGTCAGCCAGCGGGGAATACCTAAGAATGCAATAAAGGGCGCGGACCCCATCTTTCCAGCCGATTTTCTTCCCCTCGTCGTAGGTGCGGCCCCAATAAGAGATGCCGACCTCGTAAATTCTCCAATTGCCCTTGGCAAGTTTTGCGGTGATTTCGGGTTCGAAGCCGAATCGGTCCTCTTCGATCTTGATGGACTGAATCACTTCACGGCGAAAGACCTTGTAACAGGTTTCCATATCCGTGAGATTGAGGTTAGTCGTCATGTTTGAAACGAATGTCAGGAATTTGTTTCCGATCGAGTGCCAGAAGTAAAGGACCCTATGAGGTGCCTCACCCAAGAACCTGGAACCGAAGACCACATCCGCTTTGTCGTCAACCAAAGGCCCAAGCAGCTTGCCATATTCGTCGGGGTCGTATTCAAGGTCAGCATCCTGGACGATTACGAACGGAGCAGTCGCTTCGGCGAACCCGCGGCGCAAGGCGGCGCCCTTTCCTTGGTTTCTCGGTTGGAGCAATACCTTTAGCTTGGGATCCACGATTCCTTCGAGAATCTCTTTCGTGCCATCGGTCGAACCGTCGTCAACGACGATCACCTCTTGGGTAAAAGGGGAGGTGAGGACCTTGTCCAGAGTCGTCTTGATGGTTAAGCGCTCGTTATAACAGGGCACCACGACCGACAGGCATGGCCGAGGCGGCATGCGGTGGCGGAGTTCTTCCTGGAGGCTCAATTGACTTGCTCTTTCCTTGAGGACAACTAAAAGCCTAGCCAAAGGCGCGCAATGTGGCCTCTAGACCCGCAGCAGCCAGGGCCAGACCCACCCCGACACCAATGACGGAGTTTGCAAGCGCCTTTAGCCACGCCCTTGCTCGCCCCAATCTTATGGTTTGAAGAGCGAAAGTTGAAAAGGTCGTGTAGGCGCCGCAAAAGCCGGTACCGAGGGATAGCTTTGCAAGCGCCGATATTTTGTGCAGCTCAAACAGGCCGGCTATGACGCCCAGCAGGAACGACCCGGA
Source organism: Acidimicrobiales bacterium (assembly GCA_027451785.1). Taxonomy (GTDB): domain Bacteria; phylum Actinomycetota; class Acidimicrobiia; order Acidimicrobiales; family JAKAVM01; genus DAIDIS01. Next base: position 1,851 of record DAIDIS010000060.1, on the reverse strand, counting down.
AAAGTTTACGATCGTGATTCCCCAGGGGAATGAGCCCTCAAAAGGGGCAATCGTGAACCTCCGCTCGACCCAACGTGTCACAAGGATGTCGAGAACGTACCGGGCAGGTGCTCCAACGGCTCCTGCCAGCGCAACCAAGAAAAGGCTCATCGTTCCAGTCCCGATGTCCCGGATCCATGTCGCTTTGCAGGGCGAGAGGGCGGATTTCCCTTGCCCGGCGTGCGATTTCCGAGGTTCAATGAATAATCCTTAGCTCCGGTTGTCAGGATTTCGGACCCGGTTGGTGGGTTTCCGGAACGGGATTTGACTAATCCGGGGATCAGTTGCCCTATCAGGCAAGCTGCAGCGCCGCCTATTACGGTTGCTGCGAGATAAAGGATCGCCAATTCAGCGTGACCGGCCCTAATGAGTTGGACGGTGTCGACTTCCATAGTTGAAAAGGTGGTAAATCCTCCGAGCACTCCAACCGCGAAAAAAGGCGTGAATCGCTCCAACGCCTTCAGGTGCGTTACCACCACCGTGGCAAAGAGGCCTAATACGAACGCACCAGCCAAGTTCGCAATAAAGATTGCAGTGTCGAACCCACCGGAGGAAGAGGGGATCGCTAGTTCAAACCCATACCTGGCGATTGTCCCTATAGCTCCACCGGTGGAAATCGCAACCAATGCTCCAAGTTCGCGCCTTGGATCTACGGGATCTTGGTTGTCGGGAAAGTGAGGCAAGGAATGATGATTCCTATAGGATTTCGTGTGCCGGCCCGAATCGCCCATCTGGGTTGCCAATATACCGGGAAACGGGAGCCGGAGTCATTTCCATCCTGTATCCCTCGGAGAGATGCCGATCGTCGGAACATGAGGAATCTCAGTATCCTGCACGACCAGTTCCTCGAATCGCCTCGCCGAAGGCATTACGCGCTGCTCCAGGGACCCGACGGCCGAGTTGAAGGAGGACACCGACCCAGAAAGGTTCTTTCCAACTTTGGATAGGTGCTCAGCGAATGTGCAAAGCCTCCTGTGAAGTTCTTTGCCGATTTCGTGAAGCTTGAGTGCATTGGCCTCAAGAGACTGCTGAGCCCATCCGAGTTCAATGGTGCGCAACAGCGCAATCAGGGTCGAAGGTGTTGCAAGTACCACTCGGTTTGAGATCGCGAAGTCGAAAAGGGAGGGGTCGGCTTCGAAGGCACAGGTCAGGAGCGGATCCCCGGGAATGAATGCAACGGCGTACTCCGGAGAAGACTGAAGGTGGTCCCAGTAACGTTTCTCAGAGAGGGCCTTTACGTGATCCCTCAATTGCCTTGCATGTTTCGCCATCATGATTTTGCGCTCGGCTTCGCCCGGAGCATCCAACGCGGTCAGGTAGGCATCGAGCGGGACTTTCGAGTCGACCACTATGGATTTACCTCCCGGCAAATTGATCAACATGTCGGGTCGGAGCAAAGGCGTTTGCGCATAGTTGCCGGATTCCGGACGTATGGTGAATTGCTCGGTGAAATCACAGTGTTCGAGCATTCCTGCAAGTTCGACTACACGGCGAAGCTGAACTTCGCCCCACCTGCCTCGAGTTGTCGGGTTCCGTAGGGCACCGACCAATTGCCTGGTTTCTTTCCGGAGGTCCTCTTCGGATTCGCGCAATGACAGAATCTGGCGGTCGAGATCCGCCTTGTCCCTTTCCTTGGCCAGCCTTAGATCCTCGACAACTCCCATAAATCCTTCCATTGCCTCGGTGGCAGGCTTGAGTAGCTCCTTCAGGGAAGCTTCCGCCTGATAACTCCTTGCCCCCGAGACCCGATCCCAGTCATCGAGCTTGGAGCCAGCGAGCTCCAGGAAGCTGGCTTGGCTCTCAACCAGCGCC
>DAIDIS010000059.1 GCA_027451785.1 Acidimicrobiales bacterium | reverse complement strand
CTATTGGGGAGGTGTTCGGCACTTTCTTTCTGGTGTTGGCTGCTGCCGGTGCGCCGATCGTCGATGGGGTGTCGCACGGGGGAATTGGGCACAGTGCTGCGGTCGTCGCACCTGCCTTGACTGTTGCAGCAATAATCCTGGCCATCGGAACTGTATCGGGCGCTCATCTCAATCCCGTGGTGACGATCTCGTTCTGGTTGAGGAAGGAGTTCCCTGCCAACAGGATTCCGGGGTACTTCGTGGCCCAGGCCGTCGGAGGAGTCCTGGCGTCGATGCTGCTTAGGTATCTTTTTGGGACGTCTCATGGTTACGGGTCGACTTTGCCGATGCACGGTCTTGGGGACTGGAAAGCCTTTATTGTCGAGTCCGTCCTGACCTGTGGTTTGGTCTCGACGATCCTGGGGACTGCATCTGGAGCCCAGAACGTTGGGCCACTGTCGGCATTTGCGGTTGCGGGATATATCGCACTTGCGGGCTTATGGGCAAGCCCAATCACGGGTGCATCGATGAACCCCGTCAGGAGCCTGTCCCCCGATGTAGCCGGGGGCGGTTACGCGCACCTAACTGTCTACTTGGCCGGCCCTCTGGCAGGCTCAGTGGTGGCAGTTGCGTTTGCCTTCGTCTTCAGGGGAAGAGGAGGGGATCCCTATGCGGCCCGTGCGGCGCAGGGATTGCTCAGTAATCTTGCCGATTCGGATATTGCCGATCATGGCGAAGAAGCGCCCGCTCGTGCCGGGGATGCTTCCGATTCAAAGCCTGGTGATGCTGTCGCCAAGAAGCAAAAAGGTCCCAAGCACCGCCACCCGCACGCTTAGCCTGTTTGGTCACCCGCAGCATGGGGATCTAGGTGGGGTACCACTACCACCGGCACTGGTGAGTCGTGCGTAATGTGCGAGGCCACCGAACCGGTTAGAAGGTTTGCGAGGCCTCCGTGTCCTTTGGAACCGATGACGAGCATGGCCGCACCCTTTGCAGCTCCGAAAAGCGCTTTGCTTGCAGAGCCTTGGGCCACGAAGGTCTCTATCTCCAAGTCGGGGAACGCTTTCCTCACTGAAGCAAGCTCGTCTTCGAGCTCTTTCACGACGTCCTCTTCAAGAAGCTCATAGTTTTCGTATAGGGGGATCTCGGCTGTGCTGACGGGGTAGTTCCACGACCGTACCGCCAGAAGTCGGCAACCTCTTATGCTGGCCTCTTCGGCGGCCCAACTGAGTGCATGGATGGATGCAGGAGTCCCGTCAACGCCTACAACGATCTTGCATCCTTCGGTCTTTGATTCTTGGCTCATTCGGGTTTCCGTCTCCGTAGTTGGCATAGTCGCGCCTATATCCTCTCTACCTTGTGAGCCGCCTCAATGCAATAGTTATCACGACTCGCACTGAATAGCCTAATGACAAGGGCGAGCGCTCGTCAGTGCCAAAAGTCCTCCTGGCGCATGGCTTCATACTCTGGGTGCCATCAAACGCAGGGGATAGGGTAAGGGCAGCATGCGAGTTTGACGACCCGGCGGTGCCCGGCTGAAGCGGATTGGAGCTGAATTGGCAAGCAAAGCCATCGAGGCAAGGGGACTGACCAAGGATTACAAGGGCGTGGTCGCTTTGGACGATCTCGATCTGGCGGTAGACGAAGGTGAGATTTTTGGATTCCTGGGTCCTAACGGTGCGGGCAAGACCACGACGATAAGACTCCTTATGGGGTTCATTGCCCCTACAAAGGGCACCGCGACGGTGTTCGGCTTGGACGCAAGGCGAGATTACGTGAAGGCCCACTCGAAGATGGCATATGTACCCGCCGAGGCGAGCCTGTGGCCATCTCTGACTGGGGCAGAGACACTTGCCTTGCTTGGAAAGGTTCATGGTTCGTTCGATCCTGAATACATGAAGGTCCTTGTCGACCGGTTCGACCTTGATCCCGAGCGCAGGATTCGTGCGTACTCCAAAGGAAACAGGCAAAAGGTTGTATTGATAAGCGGCCTAATGACCAGGGCACCGCTCTTGGTGCTCGATGAGCCAACCGGCGGCTTGGACCCACTCATGGAGCAGGCGTTCAGAGAGTCAATTGCAGAGGCGAAGGAGCGCGGGCAGACCATTTTCCTTTCCTCTCATATCCTCAGTGAAGTCGAGGCCCTTTGCTCGAGAGTTGCACTGTTGCGCGAAGGAAGGTTGATAGAGGACGGTTCGTTGAGTGAGATTCGATCTCTTGGGTCGATCTTTGTCGATATCGCGATCGAAGGTGCTGTCCCTGAGCTTGCAGGAGTGCCGGGTCTAAGTGCCCTACAAACGGAGCCATCCCCTTCAAGTCCCGATGTGACCAATATCCACTGCAAAGTAAAAGGACCCATGGAGCCCCTGCTATCGGTGTTGTCGGGATCCAACGTCGTGAGGCTGTTGAGTAGGGAGCCCAGCCTGGAGGAGATGTTCATAACCATCTACGAGAGCGACCAGAAAAGGTGATCCTGAAGCGAAACCTACGCAACGGCGCAATATGGGGGGTCGGATTTGCCATTTACGTGGCGTCAAACGGCCTTACGTACAAGAGTCTCTACAAAACCAAAGCCTCCAGGACAGCCCTCGCAGTCACCTTCGGAAACAACCGTACGATGAACGCATTGTTCGGCCCTTCTCCCGGGATGGACACCGTAGCAGGGTTCACATATTTCAAAGCCTCGATGACAATTTTGGTAATCGCCGGAATATGGGGGTTGCTGTCTTCAACCAAGTACCTGCGCGGTGAAGAGGATGCGGGCCGCTGGGATCTCATGCTGGCCGGCCACTCGACGCCCTTGCGCCAGACGGTGAAGGTAATTGGCTCGGTCCTCGCTGGAATTATTCCAATTGTTCTATTTATGACTATCGGAACCGTCGTCGGGACCGATGCATCATTGCTCTTGGCGTTCTGGTTTGCCTTGACGGCGGGCCTCATGATGGCGATGTTCGTCTCCATCGGGGCGCTGGTGTCGCAGTTGGGTTCTACTCGTAGGCAGGCGACGCTTATTGCCAGTGCGATTCTGGTTGTCGCGTATTTGCTGAGGACCGTAGCCGAATCCGGAATCGGCTTGTCCTGGCTTGACTGGCTCAGCCCCTTCGGTTGGATGGACTACGTGAATCCAATGGTCTCTCCCAACCCGGTTTGGTTCACTCCCGCCATCGGGTTGACCTTGTTGGGGATTGCGGCGGTCATTGCCATCGCTGGAAATCGGGATGCCGGGGCAGGTCTCCTCCGTTCCCATGATCGCCATAACCAGCGCCGAGTGTTTATTTCCGATCCCAGGACGCTAGCCTTGCGGTTGAGCGTTATCTCCTTCTTGTCTTGGGCACTCGGCGTCGTCGTCTACTCATTGATCGTTGGGTCGATCGCAAAATCCGCATCCAAGTCCTTGCCCATCGACTCCATATCGAAAATCCTTGACAAGACAAGCGGCTCCAGCTCGGTCACGGCGCCAAGCCCGGGGAACGCGGCAGCGTCCTCGAGCCACGAAGTTCTCATGAGCTTCTATGCGCTGGGCCTTGTTGCAAGCTCGATATTCATAGCGGTCGCAGCTGCAGGATTCCTCACCTCAATCAGGCAGGAAGAGAGCGAGGGTCGCCTCCACCAAGCGCTTTCCGGTCGGATATCGAGAACTGGATGGCTGGCCTCTCGGGCTTTGTCCGCTCTGGCGATGATTGCGATGCTGGGGTTCCTCGCAGCCGTCTCTCTCTGGGCCGGAGCTAATGCAACCGGAGTCCGATTGGGTTTCGGTCCCATGGTCTCTGCGGGATTGGTGGACGTTGCGCCGGCGGCAATTGCGATCGGGTTCGGACTGATGTTGTTTGGGTTCGTACCCCGGATCGCCTCGACTGCGACCTACTCGTTAGTTGCGGTTTGGATCTTGATTGAGGCTCTTGAGGGAATCGGGGGATGGGGCCACTGGATGGCCGACCTTTCGGCTTTTCACCAACTTGCGGCAGCCCCTTATCAGCCGATCAATGTCGTTCCGGCGATTGCGATGTTTGGTATTGCCTTGGTTGCGGGGGTTGCGGGGGTTGCAAGTTTCTCGAAGAGAGATCTTGTCGGGGACTGAAGTTAGTCAACAACTGAAGTCGGACGGAGAAGCCAGCTCCGAAAGGAAGTACTCCTCCACGTAGGAGCGAACACACGAGCTGTAGTAGTAGGCAACGTGACTGGCTCCATGCCATGTAACAAAGTAGCGATCGGTAAGGTGCGAAGCCACGTTCACCGCCCACTTATAGGGGGTTGCAGG
>DAIDIS010000058.1 GCA_027451785.1 Acidimicrobiales bacterium | reverse complement strand
CTCGTGTTCATGTCCACCGCAAGGCATATCTTCACGGTCGAAGAGACCCGAGGGCTATACGTAGAGCTGGAAAGAGTCGCAGACGAGCTATACACCCAGTCACGAACAGACCCGCTTACCGGGCTGCAGAACCGCCGTGCTCTTTTTGAGGTTCTTGAGCACCTTCTGGCCAGAGCAAGAAGAAACGGCGAGGAGTTGTCGGTGGTCATGATCGACCTTGACAATTTCAAGTCCTACAACGACACCCACGGTCACTTGGCGGGAGACAACATGCTGAGACGCCTTGCAGCTCTTATCCGGTCGTCGATCAGGGACCAGGACCTGGCCGCCCGATATGGGGGCGAGGAGTTCTGCCTGGTACTTCCCGGTACGGACCTTGCGGGCGCAGTCTCGCTGGTGGAAAAAGTGAGGGTTCTCTATGCAGTTCCAGATGACTCCGGCAGGAGATCCACGCTGTCATGCGGAGTAGCCCAGTGGGACGGCGAAGAGGACATGGACCACGTTCTCCAGAGAGCGGACTCAGCTCTTTACAGGGCCAAAGATGCCGGGCGGGACCTCGTGATCACGGATCGGAGATCAAACGAAAAGGTCGAGGTAGCGAACGAAAAGGCCGAGCCCATGACTTCCGAGCCTGCCCAAGGCGCCATAACCTTCGGATCCATCTAATCAGCGGCTGCCTTTCCCGCTAGAGGTATCGGATCAAAGTGGGGTAGTTCGCCTACCCGACCCGCTCAGACCAGGCTCCCTGGTTTCCTCTGCCAAAGTATTCCTCGGGTCCAACTGGAACTTCCAAGCTCTCGTGTGCTCCCTTCAGATCCCTCAGTGATTGGTACAACGAGATCGCCTCCTTCGACATCTCGTAATCCGAGGGAAGTGACTCATGTTTGAGCGTTGGGTCAATTACTTCAACTGCGGAATCCAAAGAACCGATTTCAAATGACGACCTTGCCGAAACGAACTCAGCGATCACACCTATTTCGCGCCGACGATCTGAGATCAGGTCCGCAAATTCGACCACGAAGACCGGTCTTCCCTTCATGTTCTGTAATGCACTCCAGTTGTAGTGCTTCCACAAGGATTCCGCTTGGAACGACGAGAGTCCATGGATTTTCCCCAAAGACCTCGAGACTTCGTCCGGGTGACGAAAGACAAAGATTGTCGCCGATGGATGATGCAGGATCTCGGACCAGAAAGGAAGTGTCAGGCACAGCCGCGGATCTTTCCAGACAAACGGTCCCTCAGCAGGAGTCACCCCGAGAAGCACCCTTAGCGCCCCTTTGACGACGGCCGGATCCTCCACCAGCTTGGCCAGCCCTTGGTCCAGTGACTTCCAAGAAGGCGGCCGGTCCCAGCCCCCTCCAAAAAGTGAGAGCAGCCTGCCGTTCAACAATGCGAGCGCCTTGGACTCGAAATATCCTCGCTCATTGTGACTATCCGGAGGGAGGAGGTCATCTTCTTGAGTTAACTGGTAGCCCAAGGCATGCAGAACTCCGGCGACAGCAGAAGTGCCACTCCTGTGCATACCGGTGACCAAAACGTACTCGCCCAGTCTTTCAAGGCGAGTTCTCGCATCCATATCCGATAACGCGACGGAATCGAGCTCGTTGAGGAGCCGGTTCCGTTCCTTTTGGTCGATCGACACCAAATTGTCCTGCACTCGCACCGAAAGAAAACTATACCCCTTCAATAGGGAATTGAACGCAGATCTCGAAGATCATTTTTCCGGTAGGCAATTTGAGCCCCTAAACCTTTTATCGATTCGGCTCTGGTCAACTCAGAATATGCTCTTGGGTGTGATGAACACCGAAGGGCCCCTCACGATAATGGCCGTACACGCCCATCCAGACGACGAAGCGTCCTCGACCGGCGGAATCCTGGCGAAGTATGCAGCCGACCCCTTGGTGAGAACGGTTTTGGTCACCTGCACCAACGGAGAGCTTGGCGATGCCGCAGGGAGCATTAAACCGGGAGAGGACGGCCACGATGAATCCGAGGTTGTCAAAGTAAGGATCGCCGAGCTAAAGGAGAGCTGCTCGATCCTGGGTGTCGACCACCTTGAACTGCTTGGTTATCACGACTCCGGGATGATGGGTTGGGATGCAAACAACCTACCTGGGTGCTTTTGGAACACCCCGGTCGAGACTGCTGCTGCAAAGCTCGCCCAGTTGATGGACAAATACCGTCCCCAAGTCGTCGTTACCTATGACTCCAACGGCTTTTACGGCCATCCCGACCATATCCAGGCGCATCGGATCACTGTGTCCGCCGCAAGATCCACTCAAATTCCTTCCAAGGTTTATTCCACGGCAATTCCCAAGTCCGCCTTTGCTGAATTCCCCAGGATGCTGAAGGAAGCCGGGGTCGAGCTTCCGGAAGGCGCAGGCCCCACACAAGAAGACCTTGCAAACATGGGCACGCCGGACGCGGAAATAACGACTTATGTTGACGTCGTTGACTACACGGATGCCAAGTACGATGCCCTATGCGCCCACGCTTCCCAAACCGACAACACGTTCTTCCTTCAGATGGGCAGAGACGCCTTCAAGAAAATTTTTGGCATTGAGATGTTCGTAAGAATGTCGGACGCAAGTGGAGCCCCCACACCAGAAGATGATCTTTTCGCCGGCCTTAGATAGCCAATCCCAACTTTGCGCCCCTTGACTGCGATCTCATCAACGAGGCTTTAGATATTCTCTCTCGTTGTCCCGGCTATCCCACCTTCTCGCCAGGCGATACCGGGAACCGGGCAATTCTATCCCCGACCTTCTCCTGGATTGCCTCGTCAATTGCTCTCAGCAGCTCAGCTTCCGCTACGACTTTCGCCAGGGGCTTTACGTTCGACAGGAACTCTGCCAGCCTTGGTAACTCGCCTACGGGAGGGAGATCTCCCATGGGATCGAAAATGTGCTCGGCGATCAGGTCGACAAATAGGTGTGCGACAGCCTCAAAGTGCTCCCTTAAGTCGGTTCCCAACCTCAAGACAGCTTCCAAGGGCACGCCCTCTTTAACCAGCCTCGAAGCGGCATCAAGGACCTTTGGGCTGTGAATCACGAATCGGTCGTCCGCCCAAGTCACTACCCCGCTGCTATTGACCAAGGCCGGATCAAATGCCGAAATGTCAGCTCCGCCGAAATACGAGAGCAATTCAGCAGCCGACATCTCCAAGGGACTCTCTTCGAAGAGGGGCGCCGCCAACTCCTCTTCGAACCCAAAGAGGTCGCCAACATTCCTTCCTTGCTCCCATGCGGAAAGGAGTTCGGAGATATTGGCGAGGGTGTACCCTCGCTCCAGCATGTCAGCGATTAATCTCAACCTCATTAGGTGAAAGTCGCTGTATAGGCCGATTCTTCCCTGCCTGCGGGGTCCTGGCACAAGACCACGATCTTGGTATGCTCGGACGTTCCTGACAGTCATCCCCGCTTTTCGGGCCAGCTCGTCGATCCTATATTCACCCACTGTGTCAGTATATAATGACACGGTTATCAATGTTACGGATTGCGGCTAACGCCATCTCTGTACCCGACCCCAAGAAGGTCTCGAAATGCTCCCACTATCGGGAAAAAATCAAGCCGCCTCTAATTCGCTGGAAACTGGTGCAGGTAGCAACCGGCATTTCAGCGGCAAGCTCGCCCTCGTAACCGGTGCTGGGAGCGGGATTGGGAAGCAAATCGCCTTCGCACTTTCAAGATCGGGCGCGAGCCTCATCTGTGTCGACCTGAATTCTGAATCGGCGGAAGAAACCGCAACGGCGACCGGAGGTGTCAGTTACCAGGCCGACGTGTCCAACCGTGACGATATGGCCGAGTTGGCAGCAAAGGTGGAGGAGCAGCATGGAGTCTTGGATATTTTGGTCAACAATGCCGGCGTAGGACTGTCCGGTCATTTTCTCGACACATCCCTCAAGGATTGGGACTGGATCGTGAGCATCAATCTCATGGGCGTCGTCAACGGATGTCATTTTCTCGCTCCTGCCATGGTCAAGCGTGGCAGTGGGCACGTTGTCAACATCTCTTCAGGTCTGGCGTTCACCCCGCGCTCGACCGAGCCCGCATACGTCGCCACCAAGGCCGGCGTGCTTGCGTTGTCGAGGTGCCTTAGGGCTGACTGGCGGAAGGCTGGGGTCAAGGTATCCGCCGTATGTCCCGGTGTCACCAATACTCCGATTGCCACATCCACCCGCTACGTCGGGGAACGAGGGCAAGCAGAAGTTGTGAACGAGGCACAGAGGCTGTTCGCCAAGTTCGGCCACAGCGCCGAGTCGGTTGCCGAAGGCGTGCTGAAAGCCATCCGCAAGAATAAGAGTGTTGTGAACACGGGCATAGAGACGAAGTTTGGCTGGTTTGGGAACCGAGTCCTACCACTGCCCGCTTTGGACTTCATTGCAAGGGTCAAGCTCGGAAAGGTTTAGCGATTTGGGGTCAGCTTGTTGGTCTTTCGACTTCCTGTATTTTCCGATTGACCCGAAGCTACTTGCCCGCCCACGACTGAGGGCCGAAAAACTCAAGGTCGTACTTGCCCATTTCTGTAGCGGGCGGAGCACCGAATAGACGCTCCGCGTCGATAGCCCCCCATCTTGCCTCGCTTCCCATGTCACCCATTATCGAGGCCAAGCCCAAGTTGATGCGGGTTAGGAAGACGTACGCTTTCGGCAAGCTGAACTTCGAGCTGACCCTTCCCCACTCGTTCGTCACGTCGAACTCTCGCTGGACAAGTTCGTGGGCGAACTCAGGCGTGTACCGGAAGGGTTCGTCGGTGAGAACTGGACCAAAGCCGAAGCTGTACCAGTCATAAACTTCCTGCGGAGTCGGAGCGTCATTCGGGTCGATAAAACCGGCTACCGCGAATGCGTCAAACAGCTTCTGAGGGTCACCCTCGTGAACCGACATGACGATGTTCTTCAACTGGTCGATATCAGTTTTCGTGAAGTACTTGACGCAGCCGAAGTCCAGGAAGGTCACCCTTCCATCCGGGTGAAAGAGGTAATTACCCGGATGAGGATCAGCATTGAAGGCAAATACCCGGTAAAAGGATCCGAACACGAACCGCCATATCGCCTCGCCCCAGATATTCCGAGTCTCTTGAGGGTATCGAATCGCATCCTGGAACTTGATTCCTTCTACGAGTTCCATTGTCAGGACCTTCTTCGAAGAAAGCTCGGCGAATACCTTGGGGATATGAATGTAGCGGTGCCCCTCATATCGTTCAGCGAAATACCTCTGGTTTTCGGCCTCGTTTTCATAGTCAAGCTCTTCGACGATTCGCTCCGAGATCTCCTTTGTGGCGACGTCTATGTCCAGCCTCGTGGTACCGGGCGACATCGACTGGGCGAACTTCAAAGCGTTTGCCACCGACTCAGTGTTCTTCAGATCGTCATGGATCGCGTCGGCAACGCCTGGATATTGGACTTTGACAGCTACCCTTTTCCCATCAATGGTCGTTGCTGCATGGACTTGACCTATGGATGCCGCGGCGAGTGCGACGGGTGAGAATTCCTTGAAGAGCTTGGAGATCGGTTGACCCAATTCGGTTCGTACGGCTGCTTCCACTGCATCAAAGTCCATTGGTGGCGCCTGAGACTGCAAGGACGCCAGAGCACTTTGGTATATGTCTTCGTACCCTTCGGGAATCATCCCGCCAAGGTTCAGAAACGAAGCAAGTTGGCCGACTTTCATGAGTACACCCTTGGATTGACCAAGGTGCTCTGCGTACATTTTTGCGACTCTCTCGTGCGACTGCCTTAGAGCTTCCTCGTCGCCCTTCCGGAGTTTGCGAACCACGGACTCGCGGGCCGATCGCGCTGCGAGCGCAACGATTGGCACACTGCGTTTTAGGCGGCCACCTTGGACCTTCCATTTACCTGCTTCGTTGATACTTTCGTCAGCCAAGAACCAGCCCTCGCTATCTCGCGACCCAGCCCGCCATCGAGATCACCTAGGCCTATGATGACAGCTTCGTCATCCTCGTCGCCATGCCGTAAGCAGACGCAATTGATGCCGAGTTGGATACTGCATACGCAGCTCCCTGTGATTCCCATGCCATTCCGGTGGAGTTGCCGGAAGAGCCGACGGATACGATTAGAACGCCTTTGTCCGGCGGCAGGACCAATTGATCAACTTGAGAAGTGACCGAGGAGATCGCGGAGGCTTCTCCTTGTCCCGGAGGCACGACAGACAGTACCAACCAGTCACCATCGGTAAACTCTGCAAGCTGAGGACCACTTGCTGCACCGCTGGAAGCTGGTTCATTTGAAGCTGCGCTCGAAGGTCCCGCGCCCATAGAACAAGTGGAAACGACCTGCCCATTCGAATGAAGTTTCGCGGATCCCGGTGGGCATGTACTCAGCGACGAAGACAAGGAACCAAGCTGGCCGCTTACAGCCGCTTGGGCAAGCCGGCTAAGGAACCTCTCCGCGCTGCCTCCGCTGCTGAGTTCTGCGCTGCTGTCCGCTTCAGTAGCCCATTTCTGGCCCAAAACCCGGCCGAAAATAGTCGCCGGGCCACATTGCCCCGTACCGATCTCGGGATCGTTGACGGGTAGGACCGACGGGCAATTGTAAAGGTCGATCATATAACCGAGTGCCGGCGAAGAGAACGCCTGGGCCGACAGAACCGGTGAAGGGAGGACACTTGGGGCCTCGATGGGAACCGATGACTTCCCTGAAATCTCGGCGAGCGCTCCAGACAGGGGGGCTGGAAACTCATTTGCAGGCTTCGACGCGATACCGCCTGAGGCTGGCTTAAGCTCCTTCGTCGCCGAAGTGTTGGAGGTGCCCGATTCGCGCCTTGACGGAGCCCCTCCGGAGCAGGCGGCAGCCGTAAGAATCACAGTGG
>DAIDIS010000057.1 GCA_027451785.1 Acidimicrobiales bacterium | reverse complement strand
CTGGAGGGTCTTCTTTGGCCGTCTGCCCTTCGGACACGGATCACATAGGGGATGGCTGTCCCTCGACATCGTCCGTCCTCTCAGATCCTGTAGACGCAATTGTGGGTCCGGAAGGCAATCTCTACATCTCTGATTACTACCACTATCGGGTGAGAGAGGTCGATGGTATATCCGGGAAGATCAGCGACCTTGCCGGGGACGGACAGCCGGGATATCAAGACAGCCAATCGGATTCGAAGACCGTCCCATTGAGCTTCCCGACAGGCCTGGTCTTTGACCAGGGTCGGCTATTCATGTCCGACGCCATGACGATCCGCGAGTTTTCACCCGACAAGTCGAAGATCAAGATAATCGCCGGTGATCGATCGTTCAGTTATTCAGGGGACGGCAAGTGCGGTTATCTAGGCCAGATCGGCTCGGTTGGTGGACTGGCTATCGGTACCGGCGGAAATGTCTACCTATCTGACACCGTGAATAACACGATTCGGATGGTTGATGGGCAATCGGGGCTCATTTCGACTGTTGCCGGCAACGGTTGGGGGAATGGTGGGGTAGCCCAACAAGGGGGTTACATCGGCGACAACGGTCCTGCGGCCTCTGCGTTGTTGGACAAGCCGCTGGGGCTGGCGACAGACGCGGCCGGGAATCTCTTTATCGCAGACTCGGGAAACGAGCGGGTTCGAGTGCTGGATGCAAAGTCCGGGGTGATCCAGACAGTGGTGGGAAGCGGACAGCAGGGCTACTCCCCGGATGGGACCGGCGCGCAGGCCGCCCAGCTTAACGATCCGCTGGCCGTCGCGCTCGATTCGCATGGTGATCTTTTCGTTCTCGTCCAGGGAACGAACCTGGTGAGAGAAGTCCCTTCTTCGTCAGGGCGCTTTTACGGGGTCCAAATGGAGGCCGGGAAAATTTATACGATTGCGGGAACTGGGATCATCGGCCCTGCCCCTTCCGGCGGCGAGGCATTGGACGCCAACTTCAGCAGCCCAGCCGGTTTGCTGGTGGACGCCAAAGGGGACGTTTTCATCTCGGACTCGGGAAACTCCCAGATTGACGAAATCACATCGGATGGTCGAATCAAGGTTGTGGCAGGAACTGGGCTCCCGGGATTTTCGGGTGACGGGGGACCGGCCGCCGAAGCAATGCTTGATGAACCGGCGGCAATTACGTCCGACTCGCAGGGTGACCTTTTTGTTGCAGATATGGGGAACAACCGCGTGCGAGAGATCGCTCATGGAACCGGAATAATCGCAACGGTTGCCGGAACCGGTACTGGGGCTTTCGTTGCCGCCTCTTTGTTGCCGGAAGACGAGATCGACAACGGGCATCTCCAAGGGAACTCACCCGGGTCGGCACCTAGATCTAAGTCACCCGCAGGACCCAACGTGAGTCCCTCACTAGGAGCGAAAGTCGCTTCCCATGGATTGACGCCGATCGCTTCGCCACTAGCGCTCGCCATAACTGAAGGGGAGACACTTCTAATAGGGGAGTCGGACGTGGTCGATGGATTTGGCTATGTGGGCGCGAATGGGAAAGTTGTTGCAGAGCAATTCGAGGGCACCGGTTCCGGCGCAAGCCAGTCGCCTCCACCAATTCTTTCTTCAACAGAATGTGAATCCGACCCACTAGCGTCCTAAGGTCAACCGGAATGGCCACCAATCGACCGGAGCAACCAGTAAATTTCTTCGCCCGATCGGGCGCCGTTACGAGCGTGATGAATACCGACGAATCGGATGAAGGCATCACGCATTCGGTGACGAAGTGAGCCCGGCAACATATCCGCCGAGCGATTAGGCTCTTGGAATATGGCAACAAAAAGTGGAAATGACTCGGCGAAGTCCGGGAGTGAGCGCACCGGTGGTCAAGGAAGCCACGGAAGGAAGGGCGGAAAGGGCGCCGCATCCCGAGGGAACTCAGGATTGAGAACCGCACCGGGCGGAGGGCGAGTGGGCACGGGAATAGCCTGGGCATTGGTAGGATTAGTCGTAGTCGCCGTTGCGGTGCTCGTAGTAGTCAAAATCACCAAATCACCAAGCTCATCAGGATTCGGCCTAGCTCCTCAGTCGGTGGTTCAGCCGATTACCTCGGTCCCGACAAGTGTCCTCGACCAAGTGGGACTTGGTAGTCCCAGCAACGTTTCGTCTCCGATGGTTCTGTCGGCTCCGCCCGTGACCTATCACGGATTACCGGCGATCTTCTATTTTGGGGCCGAGTACTGCCCGTATTGTGCGGCGGAGAGGTGGCCTTTGGCTATAGCCCTCAGTCGGTTCGGCACCTTCTCGAAACTGGGCCTGATGAAGTCGTCATCCACCGACTCCTTTCCAAGCACGAACACGCTTTCCTTCCATGGTTCGTCTTACAAAAGTAAGTACATCAGCTTCCTGCCTGTCGAGAGTCAGGACAGGAACCACAAGAACCTCGACGCTCCCAACGTTCAGGAATTGCGTCTGGTAGCCAAGTACGACGCTGCCCCGTACGTTCCTAATGCTTCTCCGGGAAATGGGCCCATCCCGTTCATCGATTTCGGAGGCAATGCGATGCTCTCCGGGGCGTCTTATACCCCTCAAGTCCTAACGGGCCAGAGCTGGCAGCACATTGCCGCCTTGGTTTCCCTTCCGGGCTCCGATGTCGCCCAGAACGTTGATGCAACGGCAAACTTCCTGATCGGTGCCATCTGCTTGGCAACGAACAACCAACCTGCATCGGTCTGTTCCGACAGCATCATCACCAAGGCCGAGTCAACTATTCAGAGCACCACGCCTAGCTCAAATGCGAATGCAACCTCTTAGTGTATTGAACCGGCGAGTTCGACCATTCGCTCAGATAGGGTTGGGTACTGCGGCAATTTGATAGGCGAGCGCGCCAACTCCCGGGTGGACTAGCCCTGGCCGGCGGGTGCTGGGGCGCTTGTGGGGATGCACAGTCGGAAAGCAGCGCCACCGCTGTCTAGGTTGGATGCTGAGACATGTCCTCCGGTTGCAATCGAAATCTGCTTGACGATTGCAAGCCCCAGACCCGACCCTGGCATGGAACGGGCATTGGGCGCCCGGTAAAAACGATCAAAGATGTGGGGAAGATGGTCCTCGGGTATTCCAGGCCCCTCGTCGACGACCAATAGTTCGCCGTCTTTCAGGCTGACATTAATTTCGCCACCTGTCGGGCTCCACTTGATTGCATTGTCCAAAAGGTTGGAGACGGCGCTTCCAACTCTTTCACGGGGGGCATTGACCCAGCATTGTTGGAGGTCTGCAGAAATCCTGACCTGCTTGGCCCGCGCGTACGACCCGGCTCCCGATATTTCCTCATTGACCAAGTCCTCGAGCGAGAAGACCGAGGCTGGGACAACCGCGCCGGATCCCCTCGCCAATGTGACCAGCCCTGAGACCAAAGAAGTGAGCTCGTCGATCTGACTGATCATGTCGTCGGCAAGCTGACTTTGATCGAGCTTTGCGAGCATGTCCATTCGCTTAATCAATTCGGAGTTCGTCCGAAGGCTGGTCATTGGCGTACGCAGCTCATGAGCGGCGTCCTCGACAAGCTGCCGTTGGGAGTCTTGGGAGTCTTCCAGCGCGCTCAATAGGTGATTGAATCGGGTTGCCAGTTGTCCCAACTCGTCCTTCCGAGCGACGTCCACCCTTCTTGAGAGGTCGGAGGTCTCGGCGATTTCGCCGAGGGCTGCCGTCAGCCGTCCCAAAGGGAGCAGGGCAGTTCTCGCCACCAGCCACCCTAGTGTCGCGGCAAGGATTATTCCTACGAGCACCACCCCCCCCAGTAAAAGAGCTAGATCGTGAAGCTGTCGGTCGATCTCCTGTAGCGAAGCAGCGGCTATTACGTAGCCTCGTGGAGCTAGGGAGTGGACGAATATCTGGAATGGAACTCCGTGGATTTTCACCGATGCATACATAGACGGCAAGCGATGACTCGCGAAAGGTATGTAGTGCTTGTAGATGCTCAAGTTCGGGCCGTTATCTACGGAAAGCAGGCGATTGCCGTGCCTGTCGATGAACTGCACCGAGACACCTTGCGGGTTGCTCTGCCTCTTGCCTGTGAAGATTGGGACCAGCCGCGGGGATTTCGGCGATATCCCGTTCAGGGGCACAACCCCAACCGGTTGGCTTGATGGACTCGAGGTTCCTCCAGCGATACCCCGAATTGCTTCGGGGTCAGGCAGGTGGGTGGCTCTGAACGCGATCATGTCGGTACGGGCGGCCAGTTGAGAGTCGAGAGAGTCGAAAAGCTCTCGGTGTACCAGGAAATAAGCGGCGACGGCCGCCAGAGCGACAGCAAGGGCTACGGCAGCGGCCGCAACCGTGGCGATCCTGGTCCTAAGCAACAACGGGCGGCAACCTCTCCAAGCCGAAAACGGAAGCTCGCTATTTTCCCGCGGGCTCCCTACTGCGTTCCGTTCTTAAAGCGTATCCGACGCCCCAAATAGTATGAATAAGTCGAGGCTCGCCTCCGCCCTCGGTCTTGCGGCGCAAGTTTCCGATGTATACCTCAAGTGAGTTGGAAGTCGATTGAGAATCGAAGCCCCAGACCCGCTCCAATATCACTTCGCGGGTCAAGACCTGCCTTGGATGGTTCATCAACAGTTCCAGCAACGAGAACTCGGTCCTGGTGAGGTTGAATTCCCGGGTTGACCTCATCGCTACGAATCTGGATCGATCGAGGGCGAGGTCGCCGAACCGCAATATGCCCTCTTCCGGGTCTCCATTCCTACGTAGCAGCGACCTAAGCCGGGCAAGCAGCTCGGACAACGCAAAGGGTTTAACGAGATAATCATCCGCTCCGGCGTCAAGGCCGCGAACCCTATCTTCAACGGCGTCTCTCGCCGTCAGCATGAGGATCGGAGTCCAGTCGCCCTTTGACCTAAGTAAGGTGCAAAAGGTCACTCCATCCATTCCGGGGAGCATGATGTCCAAAACGATCGCATCCGGCGGGTTCGCCCTCAACCGAGAGATGCCTTCCTCGGCGTCGTTGGCCACCTCCACGGAGTAGCCCTCAAGGCCTAGCGCCCGCTGCAATGAAGTCCTGACGGCGTTGTCATCTTCTACGACTAAGACCGTCTGCTGAACCGATGATGGGAACCCGGATAAATCTGTCACTGCGATAAATGGTAGTTACCGTAATGCGGGATAGCTGCTCGCCCTCCGACCAGCGTCCCCGCTCTCGTTGTTGAGTTAGCCTGATGGCTTGGCAGACTATCTAGTGGTGGAACACTCCAGGTCAGGCTCGACAATGCGATTGGCGAGCGAAGCAGCTAAGGCAGCTGGAGACCTTGTACCTGAAGGCGACCGTGTGGTCTTGAAGAATGCCTTTGACGCAGGCGCTGAGGACGTATTGGCGAGCCGGGCAATTATCCTCTGTACTCCGGCAAACTTTGGGTACATGTCAGGTGCTTTGAAGGATTTTTTTGAGCGGATATACGATCCGTGCCTGGACGTCACGGCCGGTAAGCCTTATCTCCTAGTTGTTAAAGGTGATACCGACGTTACCGGTGCCATTGAGAGTGTCGAGAGAATTGCTACTGGACTGAAGTGGAGGAAGTCCCTGCTCCCCATAGGTGTCGAGGGCCCCATCACAGCTGATTCCATCGAGAGGGTCTCGGAGGCAGCAGCAACCTTGGTTGCCGGCTGCCTGGAGGACCTATTCTGAATGCCCGGAAAGGCAGCTAGATGGAGAGCTGCTCCTCGATCGCATCTATGACCATCGAATCCTCCGGGTCCGTCATCGGCCGGAAGCGTTGGACGATTTCTCCATCCTTCGAGATAAGGAACTTCTCGAAATTCCATTTGATGTCTCCAGCCTCACCGTCTGGGTCCGCAAAGGTCGTCAGCTCTTCGTAGATGGGGTGGCGGCCCGGACCGTTTACCTCCACCTTCTCAAACATTGGAAAGCTAACTCCGTATGTCATTGAGCAGAACTCCTGAATTTCTTCAGGCGAGCCAGGTTCCTGTCCGCCGAATTGGTTGCAGGGGAAACCGACAACCGAGAACCCTTTGTCCTTGTAAGTCTCATGAAGTCTCTCAAGCCCAACGTACTGCGGCGTCAGCCCACATTTGGAAGCTACGTTCACTATGAGCAGCGTCTTCCCTTTCAAATCGCCAAGGGAACCCGATTCTCCGGATAGGCGGCTAACCGGGTAGTCGAAGATTGTCATTATTCCTCCACTTTGTCCTTGTCATTACCTTCTGCAACTTCTTGCCGAGAAAACTGAGTCCGGTACAGTTCAGCATATAGCCCGCCTTGCCGGAGCAATTCGTCGTGATTCCCTTGCTCGACAATCCTGCCGTCATCGACGACAAGAATTTTGTCGGCTTTGCGGATGGTAGAGAGCCTATGAGCGATAACAATTGAAGTCCTTCCGGATAATGCACGAGAAAGCGCCTCTTGAACTGCCAGTTCGGATTCCGAGTCGAGATGGGCGGTTGCCTCATCCAGAACCGCTATCGACGGAGATTTGAGGAGCAGCCTTGCAATCGCCATTCGCTGCTTTTCTCCGCCCGAGAGACGGTAGCCTCGGTCGCCGACCAACGTATCCAGTTTTTCGGGGAGGCGCTCTACCAAAGAAAGGATCTGGGCGTCGCTTAGAGCCGAGATTACCTCGTCCTCCGTAACGTCCGGCTTGGCGTATAGGAGGTTCGCCCTGATCGTGTCGTGGAACATATGGGCGTCTTGGGTTACTACACCGACTACTCGCCTTAGGGATGAAAGGGTTACATCCTTGAGATCGCGACCACCTATAAGAACTTGGCCATCGGTCGGATCGTACATCCTCGATATCAGTTGGCTGATTGTAGTCTTGCCCGCACCCGATGGACCTACCAGAGCGACGAGCTCCCCCGGCTTTGCCGTAAAGGAAATGGAATGTAGGACTTCCTTGTCCGGAGCGGAGTCCAAGATAGCCACGGACTCCAAAGAGGCAAGCGATACTTCCTTTGCCGTAGGGTAACGGAAGCTGACCTCACGGAACTCTATCTCTTGCGAGTTCCGCGCAAGATCGGTGGCGACAGGGGATTCCGCCACCATCGGCGGAAGATCGAGGATCTCAAAGACCCGCTCGAAGGAGACGAGCGCGGTCATGATGTCGACATTGACATTGGAAAGGGATGTTAGTGGCCCATAGAGCCTCGTCAGGTACGACGCCATTGCAACCACCGTTCCGACGGTGAGTTCTGACTTCGCGGCGAGCAACCCGCCCCAGCCATAGACGACTGCTGTTGCAAGTGCCGCAATCAACATCAACGAAGCCATAAAAATTTGGCTGTACATAGCGGATGTGACTCCGATATCGCGGACTCTTCCCGCTCGAATTGCGAAACCGGTGTCTTCGTCCTGGGGTCGTCCGTACAACTTGGTCAAAAGTGCTCCGGCGACATTAAATCTTTCGGTCATGGTCGAAGTCATAGAAGCGTTTAAGTTGTAGCTCTCTCGAGTGATCGCCTGGAGCTTCTTTCCTACCCACCGGGCGGGAAAGACGAAGGTGGGCAACAGGACGAGCGCCGCCAGGGTGATCCTCCACGAGAGCACGAACATCACCGAAAGAGTCGCTGCCAGCGTGAAGAAATTATTGACGAGACTTGAGAGAGTACTGGTAAAGGCTTGCTGGGCCCCCAGGACATCGTTGTCCAGCCTGGAGACCAGAGCGCCGGTTTGGGTACGAGTAAAGAAGGCGATCGGCATACGCTGTACATGAGCGAATACTCTTGTCCTCATGTCAAAGATCAATCCTTCGCCGATCCTGGCGGAAAAGTAGCGCTCCGCCATAGACAAGATGGCGTCGGCAATTGCGATGGCCGCCACTATTGCGGCTAGGTCGACCACGAGGCGGGGCTTGTGTTTCAGGATGCCGTCGTTGATTATTGCCCGGTACAAGAGGGGTGTGGCGGCACCGAGCAACGAGTCGATTGCGATAAGGGACGTCAAGTAGATGAGGGGAACTCGATAGGGCGAAGCGAAGCGAACGATCCTTCGGAATGTTCCTTTTGCGAGTTTTTGCTTAGTTACGGAAGAGTCCCGTCGGAACGAGCGCATCGTCGCCCATCCGGGTCCCCCCATCATCTGGAGATTGATTTCTGATTCGGCATTCTGCCTCAGAGATTACCTTGGCTAAAGTCCACTATATGGAGTTG
>DAIDIS010000056.1 GCA_027451785.1 Acidimicrobiales bacterium | reverse complement strand
CTGCCGCCTGGCTGGCAGGCGCCCCAAACGCCGACACGCCGTGTCGTGGCGGGAACGTGCGAGACGAACCCGCCACAACACGGCGTGTCGAAGAAAAGGAGGAGAGCTAGGCGAGCCGCTCGATGACCATCGCCATACCCTGGCCGCCACCGACACACATGGTCTCGAGCCCGACGGTAACGTCGTCAGTCTCCAGGCCGTTGATGAGGGTGGTCATAATGCGGGCACCGGTCATTCCAAATGGGTGGCCAAGGGCGATCGAGCCGCCGTTCTTGTTCAGCTTGTCCCACGAGATGCCGAGAGTCTTCGCCGACGGGATCACCTGAGCTGCAAAAGCCTCATTGATTTCAACCAAGTCAACGTTATCGATTGTCATACCGGCACGCTTCAGGGCCTGACGCGAAGCCTCGATAGGTCCAAGACCCATGATCTCCGGGTTGAGGCCCGAGACACCGGAGGAGACAATACGGGCGAGAGGCTTGATGCCCAGCTCCTTGGCCTTGGTGTCGCTCATGACGATCACGGCAGCAGCACCGTCGTTCAATGGGCAAGAGTTGCCTGCGGTGACCGATCCGTCGGGGCGGAAGGCCGGCTTCAGGTTGGCGAGGACCTCTGCGGTCGTACCCGCACGAGGGCCGTCATCCTTGGAAACAATCGAACCGTCCGGGTTCTTCAATGGCACGATCTCACGCTCGAAAAAGCCGTTTTCCTGGCTGGCGCAAGCACGGTTCTGAGAGAGGGCTGCGAACTCGTCCATCTCCTGGCGAGTGACGCCTTCAATTTCGACCACGTTCTCTGCCGTCTGGCCCATGGCGATGTAGATGTCGGGAAGACCGGCCGGAGGTGCCCACTTACCCTGGCCACCCTCGGTGCGGGCGGTGGTGCGATTCTTGGCGTCCTCAAATTTCCCATTGTGGGTATTCGGCGGGTCTGACGTGCCGTATGCGTAGCGGCTGACAGCCTCAACTCCGGCAGCGATGAAAGCGTCTCCCTCTCCAGCCTTGATTGCATGGAAGGCCATACGAATCGACTGGAGCGATGAAGCGCAGTATCTAGTGATCGTGGTACCGGGGACTTTTTCGAGCCCAAGAAGGACCGAAACGACCCGCCCGATGTTGTGGCCTTGCTCCCCACCGGGAAGGCCGCAGCCCATTATCAAGTCGTCGATCGTATTTGGATCCAAAGCAGGCACTTTGTCGAGAGCTGCTTGGACGGCGACGGCGGCCAGGTCATCTGGGCGCCACTCGATCAGTGATCCTTTGAATGCACGCCCGATAGGCGTACGAGCAGTTGAGACTATTACGGCTTCTGGCATGCCATAACTATAGAACTAGAGGTCAAAAATTCCCAAAAGCACCAAAGCCCGTACATTCGCACCGATGTATCCGATTTTCAGGGTTGCTGCCTGCGGTAATCACTCAAAGTCTTGGTAAGGATTCGACCAGCTCCTGATAGAACTCGGCGTCATGGAGGATCGACCGGTCTCCCATGAACATCTTTCCGTATCGCTCGAAATACATGAGCTGCTTCGACATCAATAACGTCTGTCGGTCGAAGGAAGAGTCGAGGCCACCGTGGGCCTCTGCGATTTTTCGGGTCCGGCGTTGATCGGCCAACTGACGATATAAGCGCCTCAAGCCCATTTTTTGCTCGCTGTAGCCTCTCGCTGCGGCAATCTGCTTGCGAGGGCCCTGGATAAGCTCGCCCAGGCTGACTTCGCCGAACGGGCGGGTCATGGCGCCACCAACCACCTCCTTCAAAAGAATCGACAGGCCAAGGATGTCCACCCCCAGAGTGTCGATGACGACCTTTCCGTAGATCTTGACCAGGTACTCGGCGACCGACACCCAAGCCGAGTCATCACCTAATCCTCCCCTTATGATCATCGTCATGAACTGGCGGGTGGTCTCGTCCATTCGCCCGACGATTCCCCAATCCAAGACGCCAACTCGCCCGTCCCGCAACACCATGAGGTTCCCAGCATGGACGTCACCATGGAAGAACCCATACTTCACCGAGGTCAAGAAATACGCACGTACAAGCTGCTCCACCAACGGCTTCGGATCCACGCCCATCGCCTGAGCCGATGCAAAGTCGTCGATGGCCGCACCATCGAAAAATTCCATGGTGAGGACCTTCTGGCCCGACAGTTTCGGATAGACCTTGGGAACCGCCAGAAGGGGCAGGTCCACCTCCTCCAATAGCGCTGAGTAGAGGGTCATGGACCGCGCCTCGTTGCGCAGGTCAAGCTCTTCTGCAATCTGCTCCCTGAACACCTTCGTCATAGTGAGAACGGAGCCTGCGAGGTCGTCGCCGGTTTGGTGAGCGATGAACGCAAACAACGGCTCGACCAAGTCGAGGTCGGTGGCCACTACGTATTCGATTCCCGGACGAAGCAGTTTCACCGCCACGTCCTCTCCTTCGTGAGTGACCGCCCTGTGGACTACGGCGATTGAAGCGCGCCCAATCGGGCTTGGGTCAAATTTGGCGAAGGCCGAAGAGAGCGGCATGCCCAACTCCTCTTCGATGACCCTTCGGACGAGAGTCATCTCGACTGGCGGCCCAGTATCCAAGCACGATCGGAACTCACCCGAGACAATCTCACCGAAGATACCCGGCGAGGAGGCAATCAACTGGCCCAGCTTCATGTAAGTGGCGCCAAGCTCCTCGAAGGACTTCCTGAGCGGCTTGGCGATGCCGTAAGCGAGATTTAGCTGCTTTCGCTTGACCTTCCCGGGCAACCCGATGATCGACGGCCCAAAGTTCCTAAGAAACACTCCGTAGGTCGTCGAAGCCCTCTTTGCCAGCTCTCTTTTCGTCGGGCGGGGCATTTTCCGGGGGAAAGGCGGCGGCGAGACCAGCCTGCGGTCTTCAGCCATCGTGCCACCTTCCTCGGGTACCGACCCCACCGATGTGACGATGCACCCCGAGGAGAAGGTCACCACCAAAAGGCAAGGGACTCACCATGAAGTCAAGGCTAGAGGCTTTTTTGCGCCGGAGCGTCAATAAACGCACGAATAAAGCACCAAATAGGCGTAGTCTTCACACGTGTACCCAGGAAACAACGCGAAGGTATTCCCGAACCGCACCGCATACCTAATGGGTGGCTCGGGAGAATCGGTCACCTACCGTGAGCTGGACGAGCGCTCCAACAGGCTCGCGCAGCTCTTCCGCTCAAGGGGGGTGGAAGCAGGAGACGGGATTGCCGTCTACATGGGAAACCACCCGAGATTCTTGGAGGTTATCTGGGCTGCCCAGCGTTCGGGTCTCTATTACACGCCAGTGAGCTACCGCCTTACCTCCGAGGAGGTGGCATACATAGTGAACGATTGCGGAGCAAAGGTCTTTATCTCGGACCAAGCCAATGGCGCTACCGCCGTCGAAGTGTCAAAGCTGGTCCCGAAGGTCGACACATTCATCTCGGTCGATGGCCCAATCGAGGGCTTTGAAATACTGGAGGAGGCGGTTGCAGCCTTTCCTCCAACGCCCGTTCCCGATGAGTGCGAAGGCGCAGACCTTTTGTACTCCTCTGGAACCACCGGACGGCCAAAAGGCGTCAAGCTCCCAACCCAAGGTCGTCCAATCGGCTCTCCGGACGGGATAGTCGTCGGCTTGAAGCTCCTTTACGGTTGCGACGAACGGAGTATCTACCTCTCCCCCGCACCCCTCTACCACGCCGCACCGTTGCGGTTCAGTCTGGCCGCCACGAGGGTCGGTATGACCGTGATTGTCATGGAGCATTTCGACCCGGTTGAGTTCCTGACCCTCATAGAACGCCACAAGGTAACCCACGCACAGGTAGTACCGACCATGTTTGTAAGGCTGCTCAAGCTACCCGAGGAAGTTCGTAACTCGTTCGACCTTTCGTCGCTGAAGTGCTGCATCCACGCGTCAGCACCGTGCCCAGTCTCCGTCAAGAAGCAGATGATCGAATGGTGGGGGCCGATCATCTACGAGTACTACGCTGCAACGGAGTCGAACGGTTTCGTCGCTTGCAACTCTCATGAGTGGCTGGCACACGAAGGTACCGTAGGCCGTCCATTAATCGGCAAGGTGCACATCACGGACGAGACCGGCTTCGAGCTCGGACCTGGAGAGGACGGGACCATCTGGTTCGAGAGCGCTGGAACGCCCGGCTTTGAGTACCTGAACGACCCCGAGAAGACTTCGTCGTCAAGAGACCCCAGAGGCTGGACCACGC
>DAIDIS010000055.1 GCA_027451785.1 Acidimicrobiales bacterium | reverse complement strand
TGGACCTGCCGGAGGCGATCGCCCGTGCCGCCGCGCTCGGCGCGGAGGGCGTCTCGCTCGAATCCTTCATGCTGGAAGATACCGCACCGGGCACGCTGACCGCGCTGCGCGGCGCGCTGGACGTGGCCGCACTGGACCGCGTCTGGGCCTGGGGCCACCCGAACGGGCTCGGCTCCGGCACGCGGCCCGAGGCGCTCGACGATCTTCGCCATCACGTCGATGTGGCGCGCGCGCTGGGGGCGCGGATGATGCGCATCTGCGCCGGCGGGCGGCGCACCCGCACCCTGCCCTGGGTCGAGCACCGCGCGCTGCTGCTGCCGCTGCTGGCGCGTGCCGCGGATCACGCCGCGCGGGAAGGCGTGGTACTGGCGATCGAGAACCATATCGACCTGACGGCGGCCGAACTCCGGGACCTGCTGACCACGCTGGATCATCCGGCGCTCGGCGTCTGCCTCGATACCGGCAATACGCTGCGCATGCTCGAAGACCCGCTCGCGGTGACCGACGCGCTGGCCCCCTTTGTGCGCGCAACGCATGTGAAGGACGTGGCGGCCCATCGCGGCAGCCCGCGCGACTTCGCCTTCTGGCCCAGCGTGCCGCTCGGCTGGGGGCTGATCGACCTGGCTGCGGTGCTGGCCCGTCTGCGCACGGCGGGCTTCGACGGTCTGCTGGCGCTGGAAATCGACTATTTGCACCCCGCCTGGCCGGACCTCGACGCCGCGATCGCGGAGAGCCTGGCGCATCTGCGCGGCCTGCGGGCCGGCGCGGCGGCGTGACCGTCGGCGGCCCGGGCGCAGCGCCGCTGGCCTTACTCTCCCCCCATCCCCAACTCCCGGCGTGGTGCGCGCGCCGGACATGGGCCGGATCCTGCCCGCATTCTTCGGAAACGAGGAGCTGGTCTGGCTGACGGGCGGTCTGCTGCTGTTTGGCGGATTGCTGATCGTCGCGTTCCACCACTACTGGACCAGCCCGGCGGCGGGCGCGATTTTCCTGTTCGGCTGGTTCCTCGTGCTTCGCGGCCTGGTGCTGTTGGCGGCGCCGCAGCTGATCTGGCGGGTCGCGACCGCCTCGGTGGGCGCTATCCCGGTGCTGGGGATCGGCTTCGGCGCCGTCCTCCTGGTTGGGGTCTGGCTCACCTATCGGGGCTGGGAACCACTCGCTCTTGCCGCCGGAGGCCGGACCCGGGGAGAATAGGGCACCTTGCCCGCCGCAATGATCGGAGACCTGCCCGTGGCCGCCTTCACCTTGATGGCAATAGTCTTCCGTTTGCTTTTTGCGTCAAAGAGGCGCGCAGCGGGCGAACAGACGCTCCAGGCTCTTGCGAAGCTTTCAGTATCAGAGGCAAGAGGCTAACCTTCGGGCCGGTGGTTGTTCTGGTCACTCCGGTGGCGGAAAACGGTTGGGCCCTCCAGTCCCCAACCGTCCGCAAGATGTGAGGGGATCTGGAATGCTTGCCGGTCGCCAACGTCTCCCGCTGCAAGGACCAGCTTCCACATAGAACGCCCCGTGTGCTCTGCGAACTTCCTGACGAGGCGAGACTTTGCCTCTTCGCGCGACACGACCTGGGCTGTGTGCTTGAAAAAATCCACCAAGTGATTGGACCATTGGGCTTCCGGAACGCCAAGGATGGTGGCAGCCCTTGGTTTGAGGAAATGCCTGAGCGATGCCTGTGGCAATGAATGGCGGAAGGAGGGCGGAAGAATGTCTCCGATGAACTCGAGAAGTACCTCGGTAAGGAACCGGCCGTCGAGGGAAGGTGCGAATTGGCGCTTGCATATTTTTTCGAAAACCAATCTTGCGTCGTGAAGCTCAATTGGCAGAAGATCCTCTTGGATTCCGATCAGGTAGCCCACAAGGTTCCAGGCATGAAGGTAGGAGCGGGCGTCGACTTCTTCGATGTCCGTTCCGTTTTCGCGGAGGGCGTCAATCACGACCACCGATAATGACAGCAAGACACCCAATAGATCTTCCTGATTGACGGGGACACCCCATGCCATGTCCCATGGTCCCGAAGCATTCCCGTCCGCTTCGATGCCGCCGGGATCGCTGAGGACGAGGTGCCGGACTGCCGAATGGATTAGCCTCACCCGTCTCACCGTTTGCCATCCCGGGGCTCCCACGTCCAGCCCTCCGACTGTCATGGTATTGAAGACAAGGCGACCTGTCTCGAACAACCGCCTCTTTGGCTGGCTCATCAATCGGCCGGTTCTCATCAACACTTTGGCGCCGTTGGCCGCAGCATAGGTAGTAGGCAATGAAGCGCAAAAAAGCGCCATGCCTATCAAGAGTCCCCACTGCTCAAATAGCTCCTGGCCTCTGGTAACGGCGCTCCAGTCCACCCAACTTGGTACGGGTGGTTGGTTCTCGAAGTACGAACGGATCTGCGGGGACATGTCTGAAGGGGAAATATGACATTGTCGATGGAGCTCCTTCGACTGAGCCACAGTGTCCGGAGAATTACTCTGCGCAAACCATTCCGAAAACAGAGCGTCGACGACTGGATCCCCTTTCAACCGCAGACTGTCCAGCCGAGCGTCGGTTTCTAGCCCAAAGACAGCCATCGGTCACTCTCGGCGGGGATATAAGCATGGCTGCCGCTCAACACTCTGGCGGCTTCCAGCCCGGACATCACGGCAGCCTCCACGCATCCCAGATTGAGGCCATTGGCGGTCCAGTCACCAGCTAGATAGAGGTTGGAGAAACCGGAACCCGATGGTCCAAGCCTGAATCGAGTGGAGCCCGCCGGAGTTAGTACATATCTTTCTGTGGGTGCCCAGTTTGCTCGCCAGTATTGAGCGGATACGGAGGCTGACTTGTTTCCATTCCCGTTGTCGCTTCCATCAGGATCAAATAGTTCTTGGTTGAAAGAGACTCCTTCAGCGGACACCGCCGGCCAGTACTGGCCCATGTTCGATTCCAGGAACTCAGTCATGGTGCTCTTGACCCTCTCTGAAGCCGATTGTTGGTTTGGTTGAGGATCGGGCATCACCCCGCAAAAGTACCCAACTCCGCCGGGTGAAGCGCCACTCGTCCAAACTTCCCGTGCTATCAGGTGCGACATATCGCAATAGGTATCAACTGGCTCAACGTAAGTAGAGGTAAGGCTCGGGCCATAAGCCCATCCAAGGTCAGCCGTCTTCCTCCTTGTCCAGACCTGGAAAGATTGTGTCATCGTGGTCTCCGATTTGGCGATCATTAATTCCATCGCTCGATCTACTACCGCATCTCGGGTGTTGGAGGCGAAAGTCGCGCCTTTGCTTGCTTCCGCTGTGGCGGGCGGCCAAAGCCCGGCACAAATCGTATCCAGGGCCCCAACCGATATCGCGAGCACTACGTCGTCGAAGTCTTCCCCGTAATTGAGCTCAACCGGTACTCCCATGGGCTCTCCTGAGCCGAAGTCCATTGCCTGGATGTCGGCCGATTGGCGGAGTGTCTCGCCGTCGACAAGTTGGGAGAAGTCGGGCTCTGAAGGCCAACACCAAAGGCCCCCGACTTGGATTAGGGGATCAAATTGGCCTTCTGTTCTAGCTTGAACATTGAGTATCACTTTGCCGACGACATCACCCAGTCCTGGCTCAACCTTGCCGACGACATCACCCAGCCCTGGCTCAACCTTGGCCGCAACGAGATCCGTCACTTGCGAGTAGAAGCGGAATTCAACCCCTCGGCGCTTCAGCGCCAGGTAAATAGGAGCGATCACGGTCTCTCCCATACCCGCTGCCATCTTCCAGGCAAATGCTCCCCGGTATGCAAGTTGTTGGCGTAAAATTGCCTTGAGGGACGCTCCTGCTGCCACGTTTGGCTTTGCCTTGTCACCTCCCAAGTACGCGAAGGCACCGTCGTACCAGGCTCTTACCCATGGGCTTGTCAGCGTGCTTTCCGAAGCGCCGTGCCTTCTAAGCCACTGCCTGAAGTCCTCATCGTCGAGCTGGCTGAATCCTTTGGAGAGAACTTCGTCGGATATCAACCCGATGAACATGGTGATCATGGTCTCTGCTCTCGCACAGAAGTGGCGTACCTTCGGATCCCCGGCATAAGGGCGATAGAGATGCTCGTCCAATACCTCCCTTATTGCCTCCAGGAACTTGCAGAATGAGCTTGTTTGCCCTGTACGGGTATGGGCAAAGTCGCTCAGTCTGTGGAAGAGCAGACCGAGGCCGGACTTTTTGGCCTCTTCAGCCTTAAGATCCATCCATTGCCCTAGCCTGGCGATCCATCCCGCATGCATATCGCCGACATCCGCATGAACATGCGAAATATCACTCCAAGCCTCCTCCAAGTGCCTCGCCATGTTCCTGACCAGCGTCCAGAAGTCATGTTCGTAGATGTCGATGCCCGGTGATTCGTCGTTTCTTCGGTACCGGGCAGGGCAGGCTGTCCACTTTCCGTCAAAAAGGTCCCACAGAACGACCTCATCATCGGGAAGGAACGCCTCGTCGATCGTTGAGAAAGGCGCCCCCTCGATCCAATCTGCAACTCCATAGCAGTCACGGAGGAGGGCAAAGGCATTGTCATAACAGCCGAACCAGACGTGCAGCCCGTGCTCCTCGATCCGGTAACCCATATGTTCGTTTCTTCCGGAGGCGCACTTTCCACCCAATCGCCAACCTGCCTGGAGCACCGTCACCTCAAAGGCATCCCTCAGCTCTTGCGTCCGGGACAAGCCGTAAGCGGTTGCTAATCCCGCCAGTCCACCTCCAAGAATTAGGACCCTTCGCTTTCTTGGATCCCGATGTTCCTGCGCGCTAGCCGTCGAAGAGGTCGATGTAGAATCCGGCGTCGACAACGACGGGCCGGGACCAGGACGCGACCCTTCGCCTTCCTGATTTTCTTGTGTGCCGCCGTATCCCATTCCCAATCACCCTTTCGGTTTCTCGGTTTTCTTGCTTTGCGGCTTCTTGGTAGCCCTCGTCTCGGTCAAGACTGAGAGCGGACCACTAAGCGCACGCCTAGCACGCTCTTCGAGCATTGGAGCTTTGAGATCCCGGCTTATCTTCAACGCCTTGCTTTGAAAACGCTCTGCGACTGCCGTGTCACCAAGCGTTGTCGCCAGCTCAGCTAATGCAGTTGCGACCGGACCAGCGACATTGAGCCCGGTTGTCATTACCTGGTCCTCCCAGGGACTTAGGAGCCTGAACAGTATCGCAGCTTCCTTTTTTGCTCCCAAGTTTGCCGCCGCTGCTGAATAGACGCCAATGCCGGCCAGCCAAGTATGGTCATAAGGCAGGACAGCAAAGTTGTCGGTGGACGCTTCGGCAAGTTCCTTGCCAGCAAGCTCCTTGTCACCGAACTCAGATGCGAGAAGGATGTGCGCCGCTTTCAGTACTGGAATGCCGGGGTTGTCGGATGCGGCCTTGGCCATCAACTCAATCAAGTCCGCGCCGAGTCCTTGGGTCATCTTGATGTTGAATATCTGAGCTGTATAGACGACAGCAGCTTCCGGCTGGTGGCTCTTCAAGCCTATTTCGAGGGCTTGATTTGCCAACGTCTCAGCCAACTCGAGATCACCGCCGAGCACTGAGCGCCATTGCTTCGTCCAAAGCTCCACCATTCGCATCCATGGCCGACCCACCTCTTGAGAGATCGACGACATCATGGCGATGCTCGTGTCGATTCCCTCTAGGTCGGCAGTCTCAGCGCACACGAGCGCCCTGTGTCCAGCGGAAGCGAATCGCAGTGAGCGGTGGCCAAGTTCCTCGGCGAGTCTTATCGCTTCGGCCGATTCCTGCATACGTAGCTTCAGCGTATCCGGCACGCTGATCGCGCTTAGCCGAAGTGTCATAATCTGAGCGATGGTTAAAGGATCCCCGAGGCGCTTTGCAATCGCCAGTGCCTCGTCGGCGAGCTTCAGGCGCCGATCGTAGTCGCCGGCAAAAGTTAACTCCGAAGAAAGCGTCGCCAAAAGCCGCGCTCGGGCAGGGGAGTCGGCATTGCCCACTACTTCAAGGGCGCCCTCGAGGGCGGCGACCCGCTCTAGGTCGACAATGCCTGCAGCGCTATAGAAGCCCCGATTGTTTGCTACAGCGGCTCTAACTACGAGGTCGGGCCGGAGTATCTCCTTCGCACGAGCAGAGGCGGCCAGAAGAGTCTTGCGGGAGCCCCCGGTGCCTGCTTGGCGCTGGGCTACCCCCAAGCTGATCAACAAGGAGCAGCTCCTTGCCGGATCCGGTGGCGTCACCTTGGGTTCCAACTCGATTGCCTTCATGTACCACTCGACTGCCTCGTCGGGGGCAAAGGCAGCTACTGCGCCGTCGGCGGCAGCGCAAGCGTACTCGAAGGCTTTTGCGGTCCCGTCCTTTGCAGGAGAGCGGTACCAGTGATGAGCAAGTGTGGTCACAAGCTGTCGTTTGCTCGCAGAAGTCAGTTCTCCCTCCAGAGAGGAGGCGTTCTGGAGCTCCAATGCCTTTGCCACGCTGAGGTGGATCCTGCTCGCTCGATTCAGGCTCAACGAGTCATAGATAGCTCGTTGCAGCAAGGCGTGAACAAAACCATACCGACCATTCTCCGAAGCGGACTCAGAGACAATCTGGGCGAGCTGAGCCGACTCAAGGACTTCGATGACATCGTCCTCTAAGAATCCGGAGACCGCCGCAAGGATCTCAAGCTCGAACTCGGTTCCCATAACGGAAGCCACTTCAAGGATCGATCTGGCGTCCTTTCCTAGGCGTTCGACTCGCTGAGTCGTAACCTCCATGATGCTTGCCGGGAGATTGTTGATCTGCATGTGGGAATCCAGTTTCCAAAGCCCGTCGTCTCCACATACCAAGGTCCCGCTTTCGATCAGATGTTGAACTAGTTCTCGGGAGAAGAACGGGTTACCTCGTGCCTCGTCGTGCAGAGTCTTCGCGACCAGGGCGACCTCTTCTCTTGAGGCCATCGGGGCCAGTGAGCAAAGGATCCGCTCAGTCTCCAGGGCTTCCAGCCCGCCAAGATCTACCCTCTTTACGGAACTGTTCCGACGGAGGGCTGCCAGGATTCCCTGTAGCGGATGGTCTCTCTCTATATCCGATCCGCGGAACGTAGCGACAATGCCTATACCCACCCTGTGATTCTCGACAACGAGTTTCCTCAGGAGCTGAAGGCTAGGCCGGTCAGACCATTGAAGGTCTTCGAGGATCACAAGAGCCGGTCCGGCGGCGGCAACTCTGGACATTAGGTCGATTACCGAATTGACCAGAAGGAAGCGCTCGTTCTCGGGGTCAGGAGAAGAGTTGGCACGATATCGATTGATGCTGCCGCTTTTGCCGTCGTCAGAGGGATCACCCTGTATGGGTGAGTCGAGCAATGTGAACAGTCGCGGGTCGCATTCAGGGAATCCCCCGAGGCCCTGTTGCGCACATTGGGAGACTATGTCGGCGAATAGGCCGAACGGTCGTCCGAAGTCCTCGTGTGCCTGACCGAGGAGAACAATAGCGCCCCGACTGTGCGCGTCCAGCGCGAAGTGGGAAACGAGAGCGGTTTTGCCGATTCCCGGCTCTCCGGAGATCAAGACGCATCCGCCCGGGCGCTCGCTGGAAAAGGAAAGGATGCCGGAGAGAACCGCTAAAGCCTCTGACCTCCCGACGAACTCATCTTGGGCCTCACGGCGAAGGACTGCAGGCATCTCGTAGTGGCCCTTGTGGGCATTTGCGGATCTCTCCAACTCGCCACGAGAAGTGGAGCTGATACCTGCTTCGCGAACGGCTGCCTCCTGAGACACTGTTCGCCCCTCTGGGGCTCGTGAGTCAGGCTTCCCGCTCCCGTTATGACCTACCGGAATAAGTGATGGGTCCTGGTTGAGGATCGCCTGTTCCAACAAGACCAGCTCGCGGCTCGGCTCGATCCCGAGGTCCTCGCCAAGACGTGACCGAAGGCGCTGATAGGTCCTTAGAGCGTCTGCCTGCCTCCCGCAGCGATAGAGCGCCACCATAAGCTTCGCCCACAGCTGTTCTCTGAGCGGCTCTCTTGCCAGTGCAGACTCAGCCTCTGCTGCAACTCTCTGCGCCTGTCCTGATGCCAAAAGGCAATCGAACAGCCACTCAAGTGCGCTTAGTCTGAACTCCTCCAGCCTGGCAGCCTCC
Source organism: Acidimicrobiales bacterium (assembly GCA_027451785.1). Lineage (GTDB taxonomy): Bacteria > Actinomycetota > Acidimicrobiia > Acidimicrobiales > JAKAVM01 > DAIDIS01. Next base: position 1,464 of record DAIDIS010000055.1, on the reverse strand, counting down.
CCCAAAGACCAGTGGAAACCGGAGACGTCACTCAAGGCTTCACCGCGCCAGAGAGCGAGAGCGTCCTCGAATAGCCCGATGGCCTCCGTGTACCGGAACTCCTCGAAGCGATTTCTTGCGGTCTCAACCAAACCGGTGAATCGATTAGCGTCAACTGCCTCAGGGGAGAGATCGAGAAGGTATCCTCCGCCACGGTTGACGACTGCCTTCGCGCCCAAGGCCCTCCTTATCAAGGAGACGTGACTTTGCAGGGTGCCGTAGGCGTTTGCGGGAGGGGAATCTCCCCAGAGGTCCTCCATCAAGACGTTCGTCGGTACCGAGTGTCCTGGGTCGAGAGCAAGGCGGATGAGAAGAGCCTTCCTGACGCTGCCGTTGAAAGGGATTTCGCGCCCTTCGAGAAAAACAGCGAGATGGCCGAGGATGCTCAGGCGAAGACCGTTGTCACGGCCGCCTGGCTCAGCGGCCAATTCCTGGGCTCCAAGCCTCGCCCCAGGGTGTCGGCCCTGGAGAATTCGCTGGAGCTTGTGAGCCGGAAATGAATGGCGTGGAGTGGTGCACTTGCGTCTCTCGGTTCAAAAGCTCGATGTGCCCAATAGCGGACACTGCAGAATCTACAAGCTTCGCCGGTGCGCAGGGTAGCCCGCACCCCGCCTAAAGCCATCACTGAGGCACATACCCGCAGACACCCGGAGTATCACGCAGTCTCGCAATTGGCTCGATCCCGGGCTGGTAGTGGGTTGTGCTGCTTTGGATGGAGGTTCCAGCGTCGTTTGAGTGTCCTTTGAGCGGTCGGGCGCAAAGTAAGGCCATAACACGTTGAGCCGAACCCGGAGGTATCCATATGACTATCACAGACGTTGGCTTGCTTGGCGAGATTATCCCCATCGACAGGGAGATCCAGCCGAGGAGAAAGCTCGTTGACAGCACAAAGGCCTGTGTAAGGCGTGGTGTCAATGTAGGCGCCTTCGGCGAGGTCATGCAGGTGGCCTCGGGCGGCTACGGCGCACAGGAATTTTTGGGGGACGAGCCTGAGCGGCCGTCCTTTGCCAGGAGCCTTCTCTTGGCTGCAAAGGTTGCCAACTCCGAAATCGAGAGGCGCCTGAAGCAATATGGAGTATCGGCCTCCGGGTGGGCAATTCTCGACGAGCTATCCCGCCATGACACCGTTGGTCAAGGCGAGCTTGCCGGCTTGTGTGGTATGGAGGCCCCCACTTTGAGCCGCAACCTTGACCGGCTCGTAAAGAACGGTTGGGCAACCCGAATCCGCGACCGTTTCGATCGCAGGGCACTTCATGTGGCCATCACTCCGGATGGGATCTCCCAGTTGATCCTCGCTGATGGGGTGGTAGCCGGCTTCGAGGACGAACTCAGCCCGGCAATTGGTCTTGGGTTTACTCAAGGCCTTTCCTATCTGGTCGGCCACGGCTGCGAGGGGGATTCACTATGAGCCCCGTAACTATTGTC
>DAIDIS010000054.1 GCA_027451785.1 Acidimicrobiales bacterium | reverse complement strand
CAATTCGCTGTAACGGAGCCGAAATTTCTCTCACTCATCAAACAGAGCGAGGAGATATCCGTGGCGGACTTGTCGGTTCAATTGACTGAAGCGATGGGAATCGGCGAAATCATTCCCCAGGATCCTTTCGTCCTGGCCCACTCAATTCTTGGCGTGACCAGTCAGTTGGTAAGAGTTCTACTTGTGGAAAAAGGCGTCAGCGCCGAAGAGGCAGCGGGTGATGCGATCACCTTCTGCCTGCACGGGCTTTTGAGCCCCCGCCCTTCAGCCGGAGATCCGGATATCGAAAAGGCACTCGATCCTGCGCCATTGCAAGAAGCCACATGGACCCAAGAAACAGAAACGAGCCGATGATGCTCAAGACAACCAATTTGGAGATTGTGGACTCCGTCAGCCTGAATCCGCCCATGGGCGAAGATTATCCTTCGGGCACTACCTGGGCAATCTCAAGGGGATACACTCCCGCCGACGCCCTGCCAGTGACAATCCCGGTATCCACGATGGGCCTGAGTTTCAGCCTTCCTCAAGCTTGGTCAAGGCCTTCTTAATGTTGCGGACACCCTGGGCGATTCGCTTCTCGTTCTCTATAAGAGCAAATCTTACGAATCCGTCACCGCCCGGCCCGAAGCCGACGCCCGGTGACGTCGCCACCTCGGCCTCGGAGACCAAATACTTTGCGAACTCCAATGAGCCCATCTCTTTATAAGGTGCGGGAATCGGCGCCCACACGAACATGGTGCCCTTCGGCTTTTCGATCGGCCAACCGGCACGGGTCAACCCGTCACATAGCGCATCGCGGCGGGACTGATATATCTCGTTAACTTCCTTCGGGTACTCCCCGGCTTCGTTCATCGCAACCGTGGCTGCGATCTGAATCGGTTGGAAAGTCCCGTAGTCGAGATAGCTCTTCAGCTTGGTCAGAGCCCCGACGATTTCCTTGTTCCCGACCATGAAAGCCACTCTCCAGCCCGCCATCGAGAAGGACTTAGTCAAGGTGTAAAGCTCGACCGCTACATCCTTGGCTCCCGGCACCTGCAGAATCGAGGGTGGCTTGTAGCCGTCAAAGGCGGTGTCCGAATAGGCGAAGTCGTGAACCAGGACCACCTCATGCTCTTGAGCAAAGCGGACCAATCTCGTCATCCACGCAAGGTCTACGCAAGCGGTCGTCGGATTGTGCGGGAATGAGATCACAATCACCCTTGGCTTCGGCCAGACGGACTCCCAGGCCTCCATCAAGTTCTCGAAGAACTCCTCTTCCGGGGCGGCGGACCCGCCGGGAACCGGCACGATTGAGGCTTCCTCGCCGCCGGGCTTTGGAACCCCAAGGCGCACGTGACGAACGTCCGCTCCAGCAAAAAGCGGCGCATAAATGTGTATCGGGTACGAAGGTGACGGGACCAAGGCCGTATCCCCAGGCCCAAGCAACACCCACATGAGGTGCGAAAGGCCCTCCTTGGCACCGATCGTGGTGACGATCTCACTTTCGTAATCCAGCTCGACCCCGAACTTCCTCAAGTAAAGGTCGGCAACCGCCTGACGGAGCTTCGGAATACCCCTGGACGCCGAATATCGGTGATTCTTCGGGTTCCGTACCGCCTCGGCCATCTTTTCGACGGCGACATCCGGTGACGGAATGTCAGGGTTCCCGAACCCCAGGTCAACGACATCAACGCCTGCTCGCCTTGCCTGCATCTTCAATGAGTCGATTTGGGCAAAGACATAAGGGGGCAACCCGTTGATCCGGCGGAATTCCATCCCTCAAGCGTATATCAGCGCCCAGGGGCGGCGAGATCCGGGGGTTCACTTCGGGTAGGGCAGCGCGCTTGGACCCGTCGGCACTTCGATGCGAGTGCCCACTCGCCGCCTATCCCCCAAAATCCCGAACGACCTTGCCGAGCAAACCAATATCGACGGGACGCCCGGCAACTACCCAGGAAACATAACCGTGACGAGCGCACTCGCCGATGACTTCCACCAATTCCCCTTCTTCATTCGGCAACACACCCGCCAATGACAATGCAGAATCCGAAAGTGATTCCCGCGATGACCGCGGCTGCCCAGGTGCCGCCAAAGCCGACACCCGAGGTTCTACCGGCGCAACCTTTTCGCCAGGATCTCCAGCAACGGAGCGCACACCATCCACCGTGAATCCAGGACCTCCGGCGACGGATCGCACACCATCCACCGTGAATCCAGGACCTCCGGGATCCGCCAGCCAAACATTCAGGGTCATTTCCCGTTCGGCGGCCATTTCCCTCATCCGCTCAGAAGCGCCTCCGAGCCAGACCTCTATGCCGGCTTGCTTTAAATGCTCGGCACACCAACTCAGCGAAGCGTAACGGTCGTCGATGGGGAAAAGGGGCAATCCGTACGCCTCCGACTCCGGACGACTCAGGTGGTCACCAATGCCCAGGCCCGCAATCACTCGGCCAGGGGCGACCTCCTCCAACCCCTTCATCTCCGCTACAAGCTCTGCGTCGGGGAGGACTCCAATGCGAGCTACCAGAGTCCCGACCTTCACCCGGGTGGTCGCTTGAGCCACGGCACCGAGTAAGGGGAACGCAGACAGAGAAGGGCGTTCAGGCTGTCGCATCGGAAAAAGATGGTCGTAGGAAAAGACCCCATCCAGACCCACTTCCTCCGCCTTTCGGGCTTCTCGGACGGCCTCGGCAGGATCGTCGGTGAAATTAGGAAGAATGATCCCGAATTTCACGATCAACCCTCGGCCAAAATGGCCGCGCCTATCGCACCCGCTTTCTCGCCAAGCTTCGCGAATGCAAGGGGTACTCGACTGCGTCGGCCGTTGCGGCAAACAATCGAGTCGAAAGCCTTGACAAGAGGTTCCAAGTAAATGCCGGGCGAAGCTGCAACTCCGCCTCCTACAACGACGATCTGCGGGTCCATGGCTTCCACCAAGTTCGCAAGGCCAATGGAGACTTTTCGGCAGTAAATCGAGACGACGGCCAATGCCAGCGGGTCGCCGGAAGTCGCAGCCTCGCTGACAGCTAGGCCGCTTATGGCATCCTCCGCCCAGGCCACCACCAATGGCGATGTTTCTGTGGCCGAGCCCCGGAGACTGTCCAGCGTCAAACCATCATGTTCATCCAGGAGCTGTCCCCCTGTCGCTTTTTCACCTGAGACGTAAGCCGCAACAGCTTTTGCGATTTCGCCCAGGGCATTACCCGACGCCAAACGTTCCCAACATCCCTTGTTCCCGCAAGGACATTCGGGGCCATTCGGGTCGACGACCATGTGGCCGATCTCACCCGCATATCCTGAGGCGCCGAGTAGGAGCGCGCCTTCGGTTACAAGACCACCTCCAATTCCACTGCCCAACGTGACTACAAGGACATTCTGGGCGCCGGATGCTGCTCCCAGCTTCCACTCGGCGAGGGCAGCGCAGGTCGCGTCGTTACCGAAGGCAACACGCGCCACTTCCACTCCCGAAGTGGCGAGATGGGACATGTATCCCGCCTCGAAATCGGAACCCTCAATCTCCCGGAGGTTCGCTGCTCCTTTGACCACTCCATCGAAACCCACCATCCCGGGGATCCCGATCCCCAGCCGGATCGGCCCTTCGTAGCCAAGTCGAAAGCCGGTGTCTGTGAGTCGAGACACCATTGACGTGATCTCGCCAAAAATCGCTCCAAGCCCCGACGGAGTAGGCACCTTTTCGCTCCCGAGAAGCTCATAGCCTTCGCTCAACGCAGCGCCCAGCATCTTCGTCCCACCGATGTCGATGCCGATTAACACTGAAGGGACCTCGCTTGTGGAGTTACTGAACGCTTGGACCTGGTTAGCGCCGGGTCAAGCCCGAACCGAGTCGAGCGCGGCCGGAAAGCATCCCTACGACGATTCGACCCTGGACTTCAGGTTGCGCAGCGCGGTTCCAATGATCTTGGATTCCGCTCGACGCTTCACGAAAACCGGAATCGGGACCTTCAGCTCAGCCAGGAGGTTATATGTGACCTCAGTGTCGCCGTCCTGAGTCGGGTTGAAAATATAGGCGCCGTCGAGCCGCGAGGTTAGGTCGCCTTCGATCTCGTTCCATGAGACTTCCTTGGGAGCCTTCGAATAGTCGTATTGGAGCGTATAGCTCGTACTCCTGCCGAAAGCCGCAGCTCGGAAGGCAACTTTGGTCGCACGGCCCTCGGCGTCTCTTTCCAGAACACTGACTTCTTTTAAGTCACTCGCCCATTGGAGGTAGGAATCGAAATCGGTGACAACATCGAAGCAATGCTCTGGCGATGCCCGGACTATGACCTGCTGGGTGGCGTGGTCTGTCACAGCTGATTCACCTTCCTCTTATCCCTCGTGGCTTCCTGAAAACATTTTGGGGATTCCTCAATCAAGAGCCCGCGGGTTACTCAAGCTCCTGCTCTCCCCACGAACACCAAAGTGAATGATACTCAACCAAGAGCAACCAGCCGGAGAGCTAACCGTAAGTTGTCTCAAGTCCTTCAATCAAGTCGGCAGCCAACTTCGGATAATTGAACTCGTTCACGGCACGCTGTCGTGAATATTCTCCCATCTTGACCAGCGACTCACGATTGGATAACAGGGTTCCTATGGCTTCGGTCAGCTCAGTTGCTTTTGCCGGATTGCTCACCACAGCCCCGCTCATTCCGTCTTCAACCGCCTCGAAAGAGCCTCCACTCTTGCCCGCCACCTGAGCTATCCCGCAAGACGCCGCCTCCAAAAAGACAATTCCGAACCCCTCCTGCTCCAGTCCACCCCACCTACTTCGGCAGTCCATCACGAAAAGGTCGCCGCACCCGTAGAACCCTGCCAAATCCTGATCGGAGACTTTTCCCACGAACTCGACCGGTGCCTTGTAAAGCTTGGCCATGGCCCGGAGCCTTGAGGCATCCCGGCCAGCGCCCGCAATGGCAACTCCCAGCCCCGGAAACGCACCCTTCAGGCGGGCCGACGCCACGATCAGCTTGTCCATTCCCTTTCTTGGGACCAGCCTGGAGACGGACACAATTAAAGGCTCATAGTCAGCAAGCCCAAAATTCCGCCTCACCGCCAGTTTCTCTGCATCATCCGACGGCACGAACTTAGAGGCGTCCACGCCAGGCGGTATGACAACGGTCCGAGCCTTGGACGATGGGTCCACGTTTGCGATCTCCTGGGCAGGATAGCCGCCTGCCGCAACCACTACCGAAGCCGACTTGACCACTGCTTTCAATCCCGCTGATAGGCCTGCGATCTTGGAGGGGATGGCGACTTCAGCGCCATGAACGACCAGCCCGTAGTCGACCCCGAGAAAGGGACCGATAGCGCCCAAAGGTAGGGCTGGGTCCAGAAGGACTAGATCCGCCCCCACTTGACTTGCGAGGAGCTTCACCTCCCCAAGGATCTTTGGAGTCGGCAACAGAACCTTCGAAGAAGAGCGGAAGATGGGTATAGGCGAAGCTTCGTCGAACTCGGCACAGCCGGGGTAGCTCGGAGCCAGCACCGAACAATAGCCAGGTGGCATTCGGCTCCAAAGCTCCCACAGGTACGACTGGATTCCACCCACCTTCGGCGGGAAGTCGTTGGTTACGAGGAGGTGGTGCTTAGGCATTTTTGGGAGATTCCGAGTTTGCGGGCGGCCCACTCGGCGTGCGACCTTACCATCGGCGACGGATGCGAAAGGGAAGCCACCAGAGCCTCGACCGTGCGCTCGGAGGCGGGATCACCGCAGTTCCCGAGAGCAACCAGGGCGTTCCGGCGCAGGTAACGAGGCTGGTTTTTTGCGTAATACCATCTGGCGAACCGGATCGTAAGCTCCTCGTCACTTGAGAGCAACAACTCCGCGAGGTCGATGTCAGGGCCGAGGCGATCAGAGTAATCCGAACCTCCGTGCTCTTGGCGGCCATTGGGGGGACAAGCAATCTGACAATCATCGCAGCCATAAATCCTGTTCCCCAAGGCCTCCCGATGCTCCTCCGGGAAGTCGCCGGGCGCCTCAAGCAGCCAGGCAAGGCACTTCGACGCATCGAGCACTCCCGGTGCAACAATCGCTCCTGTCGGGCAGGCTTCGATGCACTTAGAGCACCGGCCGCAAGCCGGTCCACTATAGGCATTGTTTGGTTCAAGGGGGGCGTCGGTAATCACCGACCCGAGCACGAACCAGGATCCCTTCCGTGGAATCAAGACCAAGGTGTTCTTCCCGTACCATCCGATACCCGCCCTGACCGCAGCCTCCTTGTCGACCAGCCGGTTCTTGTCGACTGTCACCAGGGCTTGCCAACCCTTCGAGCATAAGAGGCTCGCGATCTCTCCCAACCGGGACTCCAATGCCGAATAGGCATCCGAAACGGAATAAGCCGCCGACACACCCACTCCCCGCGAAGTCGAATCCACGGCTCCGGCCTCCGCCGGGCGACTAGCTAGAGGGGCCCGATAAGCCATCGCTCCGACCACAAGCGACCTTGCGCCTGGTAGGGACGCGCTCGGATCCGTCGCTGCGACGGGATCGGAGTATGTGAACTTCATGCCGCCGTTCAACCCGCTGTCCTGCCGATTCTTCAGGGCATCTCTCGCTGCCAGGAATGGCTCTGCGGAGGCGAAACCAACGGCGTCGATGCCGAGGTTGCCGGCCAGACTCTCTATTTGCGCCCTCAAGCCTGAATCGAAACCGCCAATGTCATCGGAACTTGACCTCTGGCCCGCATCAGCATCTTCCTGCTCGATCCAGGAAGCTTTGGCTACCTCGATCGCTCTCGTATCTTCGGCTACTCCACCGGGGTGATCAGCTTCAGCGGAGTTTTCAGCCTCACCGGGTTGATCAGCCCGTGGCTGTCTCAACGCCAACTTCGGATTCGTTGACTTCCGCCAATTCTTCGACGTTGTTTCCATGGCCACACCAACGGCAAACGATCGCGTCAACCGTCTCGCTAAGAACCTCGGGCTCCTCGACACTCAAGTCGCCTCCGACGCTGTAGTGATAGTAAGCCTTCGTCTGCCTGGTTACCGTAACGTCAAACCGGGTGAGGTTGCCGCAAGCAGTACACCGATAGCGAGTCGCACTCATCCTCAGATATTAACCGCTATTCCTAGGTACTCTGCCAGTGGACCTGATTTGACAAGCAACGCCTTATCGTAAATGCCAGACCAGTAGGAGCGCGGCCCAGGTCCGCCTACGAACTCGATGCGCCCTCCGGAAGGTCGATGAACCCTCCGGAAGGGTGAAGCAAAGTCCCTAGAATGCTAGAGACCGGCTCGTCCGGCTTCGTTGGAAACCGCCACAAGTCTGTCCATGGCCGCCTTGGCCGAGCCACTATCCAATGACTCTTCGGCTCTGGAGATCCCGTCCTTCAGGTCCTCAGCGATGCCGCTAACCACCAGCGATAGCGCTGCATTCACCACACAAATGTCACGCAATGGTCCGGCGGCAGAGCCAAGCACCGAGTGCGCTGCGCTCAGGTTTTCCTCGATCCCCCCGCCTAACAGTTCACTCACCTTCGCTCTCGGGATTCCCAATTCCTCGGGGTCGATTCTGGTTTCGGTGACATGACCGGAGGAGGCTCGACCTCCCGAGCTGGATGCCCCGGTAGAGACCATGAGGAGTGTCGAAGGTGCCGTGGTCGTCACCTCGTCCATTCCATCGTCACCAAATACCACCGCCGCCCTGATAATTCCCGTGGACGGCAGTACGTGGGCGATTTTGTGGGCCATTTCCGGGTTGGAGACTCCAATCGTGCGAAAAGGTGCCCGAGAAGGGTGAGCGAGTGGGCCAAGGAAGTTGAAGATCGTCGGAAAACCCAACTCCCTGCGCACCGGCCCTACGTGCTTCATCGAAGGGTGGAAGCGGGGCGCAAGGCAAAAGCCAATCCCGGCCTTGTCGGCACATTCACGTACTCCTTGGGGACCCAAGTCAATGACGACCCCCATTGCCTCCAAGAGATCCGCCGACCCCACCCTGGACGACTGTGCCCGATTTCCATGCTTCACAACTTTTCCCCCCGCACCTGCGACTATGAAGGCCGCGACAGTGGAGACATTGATGGTTCCGATCCCGTCTCCACCCGTTCCGCACGTGTCGATGACGGGCTCGTCGAAAGTCAGCGGCTCCGCAAAAGCAAGCATCGTCGCAACCAGCTCCCGGATTTCCTCGATGGTTTCGCCCTTCACTTTGAGGGCGGTTAAGAAGGCTGCGACTTGGGCGTGGGTGGCCTCACCCTTCAGGATCGACCCCATGGCTCCAGCAGCTTCGCCGTTTCCGAGCTGGTCTCCCGCAACGAGCTTCTGGAGGATTTTTGACCAACCGCCAACATCCTCGATACCGGTTGGGGAGTCTGAACCGGGCTTACCCATCAATCCCACCATAGATCCTTGTCGAGGACTCCACGGCCGATAAGGCCCAACTGCACCTGGGTCGTTCCCTCGACGATGGTGAGCTGACGTGCGTCCCTGTAGAAAAGCTCGGTCAAGTGATCCTTCATGTACCCGGCGGCTCCCATGAGTTGAACGGCCATACCAGAGGCCCTTACCGCGAGCTCAGTTGCGTAGTATTTGGCCATCGACAAGTAAGGCACCCACTCCTTGGTGAATTTTCCTTCGTCTGCAAGGATGGCCGACCTATAGGTCAGGAGCCTCGCGGCCTCAATTTCGGTTGCGAGCTTCGCGATCTCCCACTGGATTCCCTGGAACGAGGAAACGGGCTTGGAGAATGCTTCTCTCTCCTTCACGTATTCGGTCGCATACATGAGGGCTCCTTCGGCAAGGCCGATACCACGAGCGGCAACTATGGGCCGCATGGAGTTGAGCCCGAGCATCGCGAGCCTGAACCCACCTACACCACCGACAACGTTCTCGGCTGGGACTCGGACGTTGTTCAAGATCAGCTCACCAGTGTCGACCCCCCTCACTCCCATCTTCCTGTCAAGCGACCCGACTTCCACCCCCTCCCAGGATCGTTCGACAATGAAGGCGGTTATCGAGTTGTGGGCTCGCGAAGTCACGTCGACCGGTTCACCCAAATCGTTCGGAGGTGGAGTTTTAGCAAAAATGCAATACCAGTCAGCCTGGGCAACTCCCGACATCCAGCACTTGACCCCGTTGAGGATCCATCCTCCGTCGCCCGCAGGGTCAAGTTCGGCCTTGGTGCGCATCCCCATCACATCGCTTCCGGCCTGCGGCTCCGAAAGGCCGAAGGCAGCCCTCAATGAGCCATCGGCAACTCCACTCAAGTACTTCTGCTTCTGGGACTCGTCGCCTGCGATAAGAACCGGCCCGGTGGGCAGCCTTGTCAGCAACAGCATCAAAGCCACAGTGTTCGAGTACTTGGCGACTTCTTCGATGGCGAGAGTAAGCCCGAGTATGCCGGCTGCCGACCCACCCAGCTCCGTAGGCAGGCAGAGTCCAAGCAAGCCTGCGTCGCGCAGCACTTCGAAGATGTCCTGTGGGTACTCGCCGGTCTCGTCGATCTCCCTGGCCCTGGGACGGACCTTTTCCTGGGCGATCTTGCGGACGGTTTGGACGAGCGCGGCATGCTCGTCGGAGAGCTCAAAGTCCATGTCACTGAAGGCTAGTTGCTGCCTGCTCTCAGTACCTACCGAGATTCAGGCCAACCCTGCCTCTCAAGTCGGCATTCGGTGCCACGCCGTTTTGAACGGCTATGCGGTTTTGCGGCGTTGTCGAAGAATACGACGGCGCTCTTTAGCCGTCGCACCACCCCACACGCCATCTTGCTCACGATTAGCCAGGGCATACTCCAAGCACGCTTCCCTTACGGGGCACGTTGCGCAGATTGCTTTCGCCTGTCGTGCGTCTTCCTCTGTTAAGGGGAAGAAGACATCAGGGTCTAGCCCCTGGCAGGCTGACCTCTGCCGCCAGGACTGGTTCATTGAAAAATCACATCCTCAATCGAATTGCTGTCTCGGACAGGTACAACACGCAAATGCCACACCTTATTCCGCGTCTTTCATGCTATACTTCCCGCCTTCGCCTCGACAATTCCTAGCAGTATTTCGGAAATATGCCTCGCCCTCGCCGGGTTTGAGCCGAACCGGAGCCGGGCTTAATCCCTCAGCTCGTAAGCGAGAGTCTCCTTCAATTGCTCGCTCAACTCCGACTCATACCGGTAGTTGGGGTGAACGGATCGCAAGAGCACACTCGCCTCAGCCATTGAGTCCACCTGCTCGCTGCCGAGTACGAATCTTATGTAATGCACAGAGGACGTAATCTCCTGCCTGGTAAGGCTCTCCTCATGAGACTCCTCAACCTGACAGAGAATCGATATTTCATTATCGCTCTCTGTGGCGTTCGGACCTCCCCTCCTTGGACGAATGACAATCTCTATCGCCTTCTCAATACCCACGAGCTTAGGAAGCCATTCATGCATGGTTTCCTCCGAGGTCAGCTCGATAAACAGAGTCGCCGATAACTCGCCCTTTCCGGGTATGAGCGGGTTGTACGCGTCAAGCTCCTCTTGAATACGGCTGTCCGACACTATTCGCTCAACGCGAGCCATCTCTTGAATCTGGAACCTGACCGTATCTCTGTTCTCGAAGTTCACGCTCAAGACGGGGCCGAGTTCCAACCGCCTTAGCTTGCGCATGGCAAGGATCCGGGATTGGAACTCTTCGCGCTCACGCTCGTAAGCGCGAAGGTCCACTATGTCGTCGATGAGGAGCTTCATTGTTGCCACCTACCCCCAAGTTTCCGGTCTATGCCGGGCATTGTGTTTCAAGCCGAGAGCGGTACTCCCTTACGGGTAGTGCCCTTCCGGCTAGCTGATTGACGCCAAGCCTTGGGCGAACCGCCCGGCATGGCTCTTTTCGGCCCGAGCCAAGGTCTCGAACCACTGGGCAATGTCGTCGAATCCCTCGTCCCTTGCGGTCTTGGCAAACCCCGGGTACATCTCCGTGTACTCATAGGTCTCACCCTCGATGGCTGAACGAAGGTTATCGACGGTCGGTCCTACTGGAACGCCGGTAACCGGGTCCCCCACAGTGGCAAGGAAGTCAAAGTGCCCGAAGGCGTGCCCCGTCTCACCTTCTGCGACCGAACGAAACAGCGCTGCAACGTCTGGATGACCTTCGATGTCGGCCTTCTGAGCAAAATAGAGATAGCGGCGGTTGGCCTGGCTTTCGCCTGCGAACCCTTCCTTCAGGTTTTCCTCGGTCTTGGAACCCTTCAAATCCGGCATTCTTCTTGTTCCTTTCTCATTTATCTATATCCAATTGATGCGCTTGCCTCTCGGGACCCGTCGGCGCGGCGCGTCTCAGTCACTAAGCCTTCGGCCCGCAGTCTGCACAAAGGCCCCTCAACGTGATCTCAGCCCTTCCAACCCTGAAGCCCTGAGTCAGAGATGCCGGAGGCACCGGTAGGTCAACCCATTCAGCCAAATCCCGCACCTGCCCACACGATGTACAGACGAGGTGGTGATGGGCGGAAACGTTGGGGTCGAACCTCGAAGAACCCGTACCGAGGTCCAAGGTTTGGATTTCTCCCATATCAGCGAGTTCGTAAAGGATCTGGTAGACGGTCTTCAGAGAGATCGTCTCCATTTCAGCCCTGGCCTTCTCGTATACCGACTCGGCAGTTGGGTGAGCCTCGTTACCCTCCAGGATCCGAAAGATGCACTGGCGCTGGGGAGTCACCTTGCGACCGGATCTCCGGAACGTCTCAGTGAGCTCAGCGCTTGTCTTCATTGTCACCAAGCTACCACAAATAATTGTTTACCAACAATTATTGTTGGTAAACATATATTCACCTCACTCACCGGGAACCCCGGATCAGCTCAGATAGTTGGAGGTAGCAGGCGGTCTACGGCGATAAATCGAAGCGGGCACAATTCCGAATGGACCGGTCCACTTGTGCACCTCATGTGCAATCTCAGGCCCGCTGGGTAGTCGCCGGTAAGCTTGTCATGTGAACGGGCCAGAACACGCGTCTGTCTCGCCGGCTGGTTTCGATAGGAACGACGCACTGGGTCGGCTGGCCGAAGAGCGCTTCGACCTCCTTGTCGTAGGAGGTGGGATAACCGGAGCGGGAACCCTGCTTGAAGGCGTGTCCAGAGGGCTCAAGTGCGCTCTGGTCGAGAAGGGCGACTTCGCACAAGGGACTTCCTCCAGATCGTCAAAGCTTGTCCATGGTGGGCTCAGATACCTCCAGAACTGGGAGTTACGACTGGTTCATGAGGGATTGACCGAACGTCAAAGACTGCTGGCTAACGCACCACACTTGGTAACACCGCTGGCTTTCCTCATCCCTATCTTCGGCGACAACCCGGCTTCAGCCAAAGCAAGGCGCAAAGCGTATTCGAGCGCTCTCACGATCTACGACTTGGCCGCAAGTCTGACCAAAGGATTCAACAAGGGCAGAAGGCACCGGACCATCAAGGTCGCCGACATTGAAGATCTTATGCCGACCTTGGACACCTCGAAACTCGCCGACAGCCTTCTCTATTTCGATGCGAAGGCGGACGACGCAAGGCTGACACTTACCGTACTCAAGACAGCAGTGCTCGGCTACCGTGCGGTCGCCGTCAATTATTGCGAACTTGAGAGCCTGTCGTTCGGGCAAGACGGTCTCGTCGACGGGGCGAACGTATTGACCACCGACGCAGGCGGTTCCCCTCGAAGGACCCTCGTACGCGCCCGCTCAATCGTCAACGCGACCGGCGTATGGAGCGATGCTCTGCGTTCGATGGCGCAACCGGCTGTCGAAGCTCTCGAACCACAAGTCAGCAACCAGGTTCGCAATCTTCACGA
>DAIDIS010000053.1 GCA_027451785.1 Acidimicrobiales bacterium | reverse complement strand
GTCCCAGGAGGCCTCGTCGAATTGAAGACCGGCACTTCGGCGCAAGAGCGGGAAGGTGATGGGAAAGAGGTTTTCGTGAGAATCTCAAACGACGGCCCGCTTGTCAGCGAAGAAGAGTCCGAGCGAATTTTTGGGAGGTTTTCAAGGCTCGACTCGTCGCGATCCTCCGCCAAAGGAGGATTTGGGCTTGGCCTCGCTATCGTGGACTCGGTCATCGCTGCACACGGGGGTCGCCGGATAGTAAGACCCCGGTCCGCAGGTGGGCTGGAAGTCACCGTTCTATTCCCCGCCGCCCCGGACCGGGAGATGCTTGGCTAAGCTTCACTGGTCTATGCGTCGGCTTCTGGACAAAATCCGCGGAACCAACACCGTCAACTCCAACACAACTTCCGAGTTGCCGTTCCCCCCGTTTGAGATGAGGGAACTGGTGGGCCCAACTGACTTGGCGGCTTTCGACAACCCAGGACACGCCCTCGTGTACCCGTTCATTCCGGCAGAGGCCTACGAGTCTTTTTTTGACTTTGGCTGCGGTTGCGGGAGGGTGGCGCGCCAGCTCATGATGCAGAGCCCTCGACCAAGCAAGTACCTGGGCGTTGATCTTCATAGAGGGATGATCGATTGGGATGTTGCGAATCTTGCACCCAGAGCTCCGGGCTTCCACTTCGAGCACCACGACGTCTACAACATTCGTTTCAACCCATCGGGAGCTGCTCAGACGCTGCCTTTCCCTGCCGGTGAAAATGAGTTCTCTGCCTTCCACGCGCTCTCCGTCTTTACGCACTTGACCGAGTCTCAAGCTGAGCACTACCTGTCTGAAGCTGCGCGAATAATCACATCCGACGGTTTCATAGTTGCGAGCTGGTTTGTCTTTGACAAGGACCTATTTCCAATGATGGCACCGGAGACGAATGCCTTCTATATCAGCTACACAGATCCTTCGGCCGTTGTCCTATACGCCAGGCAATGGATCGAAGCTCAGGCTCTGCGGGAAGGGCTCGAAATCACTGAGGTGATTCCTCCACAAATTCGCGGCCACCAATGGATTGTCGTGATGAGGCCACAAGGAGCGGGTCAGCCCATTTCCGAGTGGCCCGCAGACTCGGCCCCAATCGGCAAGTCAGTTCCGCCGACGAGCCGCTTTGACGCACACGAGATCCGCTAACGACTCCGGATTTACCTACTTCCCAGCAATTATTGTGAGTCAGCCCTAGTGGGTCAGCTCTGGAACTGAGCATCTCCGTAGGCGAACACGCCGCCATCAGCTGACGTCAGGAAATACCCCTTTCCGTCTGGCGTGGGCGAAATCCCAACGATGGGAGCGTTCAGGTGGAGGTTGGAGGCGGCCCCATAGTTCCCTGCATCACCGAAGGCAAAAACACCACCATCTGACGCAACGAGCCAGTAGCCCTTGTTGTCGGCAGTCGGAGCCATTGCAACGATCGGCTTGTTCAGGGGAATGTTTCCAAGCGAGCTGTAGTACCCGGCATCTCCGAAGGAAAATACGCCACCATCTGAGCCCACCATCCAGTAGCCCTTGCCATCCGACGTTGCCATCGAGGACACGATCGGCTTGTTCAGGGGAATGTTTCCAAGCGAGCTGTAGTACCCGGCGTCTCCATAGGCAAAGACGCCTCCGTCGGATGCGAACATCCAGTAGCCCTTGCCGTCGGGAGTAGCCGCCATCCCTGTGATCGGCTTGTTCAGGGGAATGTTGCCCGTTGAACCATAGAACGCTGCGTCCCCGAAGGAGAATACCCCTCCGTCAGTTCCGACAAGCCAATAACCCTTGCCGTCGGGAGTCGAAGCCATTCCGATTATGGGCTTCACCAAGTGGTCCCCTGCCATAGAGCCAAAGAACGGTGCGTTACCATGCCCATAAACTCCGCCGGTTGACGTAACCGTCCAGTAACCTCCGGTCCCCGCAGCGTCCGTGGTGACGTCGACGCTGGAAAGAGGCGGCGAAGCCGGCTGATCGGCCTGAGCAGTCGGCCCCAAACCAAGGGTTGAACCTGATCCGTCACCGTTGCCCGAAGGTTGGGTTGTCGTGGTAGTTGTAGTTCCGGTGCCGCTTCCTGTACCGGTACCTGTGCCCGTTCCTGTACCCGTGCCGCTTCCCGTACCAGTGCCAGCGCCGGTTCCAGTTCCTGTGCCTGTTCCGGTACCTGTGCCTGTGCCGGCGCCTACGGTGATCGAAAGCTGCGCACTAGCACTCTGTTGAGCGGAATCAATGGTGATTACATTGAATTGGTACGTTCCCGCCTGTGTAGGGGTTCCGCTTATAACACCGGTGTCGGTTGCCAGGCTTAGCCCTGGGGGTAGGTCACCCACGCCTGCCGAACTTGAATCGACTGCCCAGCCATAGGGTTGCGTCCCTCCCGATGCCTGAAGCGTCGCGCTGTAGGGGGTTCCGACGGTTGCATCGGGAAGCGAAGTCGTGCTGATCGTCGGTCCGGAGCCATTGCCCGGAGCAACCGTGACCGTTGCAGAGTCCATCGAAGGCTCGTTATTGGTGTCTCCCGAGTAGGTTGCGGTCAAAGTGTCAGTACCGGTCGGAAGATTCGTTGTTATACAAGTCGCGGTTGACTGATCGGCGCCGGTTCCCTGTTGTAGCTGAGCAGTACAGAGATTGGTTCCTGCCCCTACGGTGAACGCGACTGATCCGCTCGGTGCGGAAGTCCCAGTACCCACGACCGTGGCGGATAGAGAAACAATCTCGCCCGGTGTAGGACTGGAAGGCTGTGCCATAACAATGGTAGTGGTCAAGCTCGGACCCGAACCGCTGCCGGTTCCGGTTCCAGTGCCGGTTCCGGTTCCAGTGCCCGTTCCGGTTCCGGTGCCGGTGACACTTCCCGTGACGGTAATCGAGGCCGATTGAACAACGACAGAGGTGGCCTGGTAATTGGAGTCCCCGGTGTAAGTTCCCCCGATGGTGTCTGTTCCGACCGGTAGCGCAGTCGTCTGACAATCCGCTGCGGGGAACGGAGTCCCAAAGAAGCCCGGCGTCAGCGGAATGTCACTACACAGTGGCGCCCCATTGACAGTGAACGATATCGACCCAGTAGGCATCACCGACGGAGTGGGCGCATTGGGATCCGAAGGCATAACCAGACCATAGATGTCCACCGATTGACCTTGGGTTGCCGTCGTCAACTGATTAAGGCCGGACAAGGGGACAAACGCCAGAGAGGTGGCCACTCCACTTGACGAATGGCTGGAAATTCTCGGGCTGAAACCGCTACCTCCACCTGTCGATATATTAGTAGCTGAATGGCTACCGACCGTGGTTGTAGAAGCGTTAGCAGCGGTAGTTGCCGCCGAGAACATTCCAACAAATGAAAATGCGCCTAGCAAAGATGCTGACAACGCAGCTAGGACTGACTTACGCATCGAACTCCCTCACACCCTGATCTGCCTGGTCAAAGCGCCGAATGCGTAGCATTCCCGATACCTACGCACGCCACGACCCTCATGAATATTGTTACTAGGGTTGGCGCTTTTTGGCTATCCCCAATCCTAAAAGATTTCACCCAGAGTGATCTAGCGCCCCCCGCCGATCCCGGGAACAGGTTTCCCTGCAGAACGAGAGACGGTCAATCGTGACCCGGTGGGCAACTCGCCGGCGAAGCCATCCGCCAGCGTGCCGGAAATCGGAATATCCTCACCTACGCACACTGATACGTGGGCAAACGCGATTTTGAAGCCTTGGCCGGAGCGGACCCAAAGCTGGGTTTGGCGCCCAAGGCCTGGCTCCCCTCGATAGCAAAAAAGCGTATTAGCCACCACCGCATCCTCCGAGAGCCGCAAGAAGAAAGTGTCCATCAGCTCTCTCCCCTGAGGAATTGGCGGACACGAACTCCGCCATTCAGCGATCGCTTCCGATCCGTATTGGATCTCGCCGATTCCGTAGCGCACGGTCTCCGACGACGTGAGAAAGAATCCTGTAAGGCTTTCGACGTCATTTGCTCGTAGGGCGTCTTCGTATTGATAAAAGAGTCTCTCTACTTGTGCTGTCGCTTCAGGACTATGTGCCCTGTTCACGGGCCCCCTCGCCGACCGATCCACCGAAGGCGTCGGTGGCTTCTAAGGTCATTCCCAAACGCGCCACCAGCTCTTCCGACAAAGGTGGCCCAACTACCTGCAGACCAACCGGCAATCCCGTCTCACTCCCGTAACCACAAGGCATCGAAAGTGCGGGTACGCCCAACAAGCTCCAAATGATCGTGTTGCGCGATAACTTCAGAAGGTAGCGCTCGTAGTCGGATTTCAAAGGGGCTACGACGGGCGAAGATGCAGATACGAATAAGTCGCACTCATCGAAGACTCGCATGACCTTGCCGGCGAGAATCGAGCGCTGTCTTTGGGACTCCAGATAGTCAACTGCGCTGACCCCCAGGCCTGCCTCGAGCTGATCTCGGACCTCTGGTATGCAAAGGCTCAAATCAGTTCCCTGCGCCCGGTGGAACGCCGCAGCTTCCGACCGGGAAATCAAAAGGCCGAGGGCGTTGGAGATTTCCAGGTCACTTGGCCCGATCCAATCGACCTCAACAATCCTGCACCCGATTGAGGAGAGGACGGACAGCGCCCGTTCGACCGCTGAGCCCACCTCGTCGTCGGACTCGTGAAGAATCCCTGGAGAGACCCCAACGGTCAACCCCACTACAGAGGAGGGACCGGGCTGCTTGGTTATTTCCCTCCCCAACAGAATGTTCATAATGCACGCGGCATCGGATACTGTCGGAGCGATAGGGCCTATATGGTCGATGGTCCAAGAAAGCGGCACAATGCCGTCGACGGGAACTAGACCGAATGTCGGCTTGAACCCTACAACTCCACAAAGGGAAGCAGGCACCCTAAGGGACGCCCGCGTATCGGTCCCGATTGAGGCCATTCCGAAACCCACGACTGAGGCGATGGCGGACCCGCCACTGGATCCCCCTGATATGCGATTCGGGTCCAACGGATGGCTGCATTGAGGAGTAGTAACGCCCAAAGCGAACTCGTGAGTAGCCACCTTCGCCATTACGATCGCTCCCGCCTCCCGCAAAAGCGCTACCGCTCCGGAGTCCTCTTCCGGGAACTCCGCATAAGCCTTCGATCCAGCCCGGGTTGGCATGCCCGACACGTGAATGATGTCCTTTACCGTAATTGGGATCCCATGTAACGGCCCTTTGAACTTTCCTTGTCGCGCTTGCTCACCCATCGCCTCGGCTTGGTTCCGGCAGTTTTCCTCATCCAGAAAGGCAATCGCACCCAACTCGGCGGCACGCGTTTGCGCATCCAGGCATTGCTCCATCAACTCCTCTGGAGCAAGTTCTCCTGTGCGGATTCTTCGGGACGCCTCGAACACTCCGGCAGACAGCGGGGCTCCGCCATTGAATTCGACTCCTCCATCGTCAAGGAATCCCGGACGAGAATTTCCGTCACAAAGCCGTCCCAACTTCAATGGAGGCGGGCTTGAAGGGAAGGGCACCGGAAGGCTTCTTAAGGTATCTATCGCCAAACGGAATGAGTCGGAAGCGACGCTGTATTGCGTTGCCGACCCTATTTCACTCACAGCGAACCATCTCCGGAAGATGGAACGCTGTGAAGACGAACTACCGGAGATTCTTCAAAGAGACGGGTAGCTTTCGCGCCGTTGCCCTCCGGCGGCAATCCACCGGCATTCATCCCCTTATTCAACGCCGCCAAGAAGGCACTTGACGTCGCTACCGCTCCGAACACACCACCTTGCATCTTCACCATATGAAGCGCGGACTCGTAATTGCCAACATCGGTGGCTCCGGTGCAATCCGAAAGCAACAGGCATTCATATCCTCGGTCGTTTGCTTCCCGCATGGTCGTATGAACGCATACATCAGTTGTTATCCCAGCCAAAATGATGTGCGTGATGCCATGAACCTGCAGCACAAGGTCGAGATCAGTGGCATAGAACGCCCCTTTTCCCGGCTTGTCGATAATTATCTCTCCCTCTTTGGGTGCTACCTCCTCGACTATCTCCCAGCCTGGCTCCCCCCTGACCAGAATTCTGCCGCAGGGCCCGCGATCGCCTATTCCGGCTCCTATTCGCTTGGAACGCCACAGCTTGTTGGGGGGACAATCGGAAAGGTCGGCACGATGTCCCTCCCGAGTGTGGACAACGAGCGCCCCCCAGCTCCGCATCGCAGAAAGAACCTCGGCAGTCGGACCCAGTGGGGTGCGCGTCAGGGAGAGGTCGTACCCCATCCGATCTACGTACCCTCCCTCCCCACAGAAGTCAGTTTGAAAGTCAATGGATATAAAGGCAGTACTGGATGGCGACATCCCTCCGTCGTAGGGCCAAACATAGGGCTCCGCTGAAACCGAAACCGCTATCGGACTGCTATTAGTGGGATCCAATTTTCTCCTCGAATCGTGGAAGGCGGGTTTCAGAGAGCCCGGACTACGAACAATGCTGTTGCGAGTGGACGAAAAGGCCAGGCCGTCGACCACAGAGGAGTCTCGGGCCTCCTCGATCCCCGGAGCACTACAGCTCAGAAGCCCCTGAATTTCGGAGGTGCTTCCAACGGCGCCGAAAATCCCCCCCGACATCTCGATCATCTTCAAGGCGGGCAATCTGTCGGCCTCGACGTTCGCGACGGAAGCGTCCGCAACCAAAAGGCACTCATACCCCCTGTCATTAGCCGCCCGCATTATCGAGTGAACAGGTCCCTCCAGACCCATTCCAGCGATCATCATGTACCGGATACGGTTGCTGCGCAGCCAAGCCTCGATCGGAGAATCGATAAAGGGGTCGTAGCAAGCGGTGATGAACTTCTGGATACTTCCAGGCTTTGTTTGCTTGCGCTTGGCCGCTACGACCTCACCGAAAGATGGCTCACTACTTACTGGCGTAGACCATCTGACGTCGTCACCTTCGCCCAATTGGACAGCTTCACCCACTTGGACGGTAGCGACGTGACCGCCCGCCAACAACAACGCTTCCCCTACGCGGCGGCAATCGGCGATTGCCTTCGCGACCGGATTAGCACCAACTACACCAACCCTGGTGCCGACTGGAGTCACCCAGTCGGCACAAACTACGAAGGCACATTCGCCGGGCGTAAATGCCTGATCGTAGGGCCAGGGATAAGGAGTAGTCGAAGGAAGGAAGCGAGCGGTCATAGTCCGTGGTTCATGCTTCGCTGAAGTCTTCACCGTCGATCAGTTGAACTCTTGATTCTCCTTGTTCGAAGATCAACTCTTGGGCAAAGATCCGACGACTCCCTTTACAAGCTGAGTCAGGTTGTTGATTTGGGCGTAAGTCGGAGTTGTTCCTGCAGGGAAGATGACCGAGCCGTCCTGAGCGTAGATTGGGCCTTTGAAGACGGACTCGTCAGGCTGCTTTAACAAGTCCTCCTCCGAGAGGATTTTCTGCTGAGTGGCCGAGTCCACCGAGGTCCCGAACGAAGCCAGAGTAAGTGGATTGTCGTTGTTGGCGAAGGTGCCAACCCAGTTGGCGTTGTACTGACTCCCGGCAAAGTGCCCACCCGTGACGGCATTGATGATGTTCTCGTAGACCGGTGCCCAGTTCCATGCCGAGCCGGTCAGCCAACCACTTGGGTCCAGCGACTTGGCATCGTAGTGGTAGCCCACAACGTATGCGTTGGCCGCCTTTGCCGCCTCGATAACCGTGGCCTGGCAATCCTGGTGTTGAGTCAGCACGTCTACGCCTTGGGAGAGAAGAGCTTGGGCGGCTTCTTTTTGCTTGAGGGGGTCACACCAATTGGAGGTGTTCACAATGTAGGTCTGAGCACTCGGATCGGTCATCTGTGCGCCCAACTCGAATGCATCGATGTTCCCGATCGTCTGGGATATCGGGAAGGCGTACACGAATCCAAGCTTGTGGGTCTTCGTTACTGCACCCGCAGCCATACCCCCCAAGGACACGGGCTCAAAAGCCTCACCCCAATATGTCCCGAAGTTTGGCGGGAACTTTCCGTTCAGGTACCCGCCCTGATGAAAGACATAGACACTCGGATTGGCCTGCGCGAACTTGAGTGCGTAGGGATAGTAACCGTAACTCGTAGCGAAGATGATCTTGGCGCCTGAGTCGACCATCGATTGCATTGTTCGGGTAACAGTGTCGTTCTCGGGAATGTTGTCGGCGGTGATGACCTTTACTTTTGAGAGGTCCTTTTGGACAGTTTGGCTTGCTGAATAGACAGCCTGGTTGTAGCCATAGTCGTCTCGGTTGCCGACCATGATGAAGCCTACTGTGGTCGTTCCGCCGGAAGAGCTGCTGGAGCTTGCTGGACTCGATGAGCAGCCGGCAAGTCCAAGCCCGGCAACGACAGTAGCTATGGCGAGTAGTCGCCGGTAGCCCGATTTGAAGCGCATTTGTATGGTTTCTCCTTGTTTGTTGTCAGTGAACGAAAATCTTGAATACGGATATGCCGATGCCAGACGCTTCCGGCCGAACCAGAGCGAACCACCGATCGCCGAGTTATCCAGAGCTGGTAAGCGCCTTGGAAAGACCCTCCGGGGCCTGGGAGCTCCCTCGGCGGGAAAATGCAACCAGCGCTATCAGGGTGATGACGTAAGGCAGGGAGTCGAGCAGGTACTGGTTCACAGCGATGCCGTGGGCTTGTATTACCGATGCTGCTGCCAAGGCGACACCGAACATCATCGATCCAAGGAAAACTGTGACCGGCCTCCAAGCTGCGAACAGAACAACTGCAACCGCAACAAATCCGTAGCCGTTGGTCATGTCATTGAACCAGTTGTCGACATAGCCGACGGAGAGCTGCGCTCCTCCAATGCCTGCGAGCCCCGCTCCCAGCATTACCGCAAGGAACTTGACCCTGTCCGGGTGGCCTCCTGTTGCTGCTACAACCTCTGGACGCTCCCCCGTAGCCCTAAGCGTCAGCCCCATCCTTGTGCGATACAAAAGGAACCACACGGCTGCGACAAGCACGAACGAGAGATACACAAGCCCGTCATGATCGAACAAGATCCTTCCGACCCACGGAATGCTCCCCAGCAACGGGATCTTCCAGATGGCTATCGGGGGAACCGACTTGTTGATGAAGCTGGAGCCGAATACAGACGTAACTCCCAGGGCCAAAAACCAAATCACCAGCCCCGAAGCGAGTTGGTCCGCTTTGCGCTTGACCACAAGCCATGCATGCAGTCCGCCGCACAAGCTCCCGGCGAGCATCCCGATGACAACTCCGACCCAAGCTGAATGGAAATCGACGGCGGCGGCATAAGAAGCAAGCGCTCCGGCCAACATGCAGCCCTCGGTTCCGAGATTGACGACTCCCGATCGCTGGCTGACCAGCTCCCCAAGTCCCGGGAGAAGTATCGCAGTCCCACCGTCGACTCCTCCGATGAGCGCCTGTTCGATACCGTTCATCGCGTACCTCCCGATACGAGCCTTCGCTTTGACAAGAACAGGGGAGCGACCACTATCAGGCCGAGAAGTATGTCGGTGACAGTGCCGTCCAGCCCGTAGTTGAGCTGCAGGCCATCACCGCTCACCGCTATTGCGCTAAACAGTACGGATGCGCCCACTACTTTCAGAGGATCGTGTCGACCCAGCCATGAGGCTAGGAACGCAATGTAACCAAATGTCGCTGTAATATCCGGCCTCAGCTGGAGCTCAACTCCCGCAAGATTCAGCATTCCTCCAATGCCCGCCAGTGCCCCGCCCGCAACCATTGAGGAGAGCATCAGTCGATTCACGCCGAGTCCAGCCCTCCTGGCCGCTTCTGGATTTCCACCCACCACCCTGAGAGCGAATCCCCAACCCGAGTACTTCATTGCGACCCAGACCACCAAAGCAACCGTGGCCGCCAGTATCACTCCCAAGTTAATTTGACTGCCAAAAAGCGCCGGCAGCTGCAGAGCGGAGTGCAACGGTCGGCTCTCAGGCTGTCCGGAGGAATGAGGGTCCTTCCAAGGTTGGTAAATGAGGTAGAGCATGAGGTCGTTTGCTATGAAGTTCATGAGCAGGGTTGTGACCGCCTCATTTGCGCCCATCCCTGTTCGAAGCCAACCGCAGATACCGCCCCAAAGTCCTCCGGCCGCAGCGCCCGCCAACAACATGACCGCCCATCCGATCGGCCCGGGAGCCGATCCGCCCAGCGCAACGCCTATCCCGGAGGCGGCAACTGCACCGACAATGAGTTGCCCTTCCCCGCCTACGTTCACCATTCCGGCTCTCGCAGGGATCGCCACAGCAAGAGCTGCGAGCGTGACAGGTACAGCCCTGAGCGCTGCCTGCTGCAAAGAGTCGCTTCGAAGAAGGGTTTCGTGGATCATTGTGCTCAAGACGCTGAAGGCGTTGGCGCCCTTTATCTCGACCACGATCCCGAAGATAACGAGCACCCCTACGTAAGCACCAAGCGCCCAGGCCAAACGTTTCAGGAAACTGTCCGATCCGGCCTTCTTGGAGACCAGATCAAACAACTGAGGGCGCTTCCAGCTCGGCTTCTGACCGTCGGTTTCCTGCTCCTGCATAGGAGGCGCAATGGTGTCGCTCAAGCGACCGCCTCCCCTTCCTGCAAGTCGCCTTCGTGACTTCCCATCATCAGGCGGCCTATATAGGCGCGATCGGCAACTTCGGTGTCGACGACTTCGACTATCCTTCCCCGAGTCATTACGCCGATCCGATCCGAGATCGCAAAAAGCTCGTCCAAGTCCTCGGAAATCAAAACGATCCCAACACCTGACTTCCCTGCACTTAGAAGCAACCTGCGGGTCAGTTCGGTCGTCCTTATGTCTAGGCCTCTCGTCGGGTAGGAAACGACCAGCACCGATGAGTCTCCAGAGAGTGCCAAAGTTAGAACCACTCTTTGGATATTGCCTCCGGAGAGGTCTTGAAGCTTCCGATGGTGCTTGGCGGTCTTGAGCCCTATGCGCTCATCGGCAGCTTCTAGGGACTTGATCGCCATTTTGAAATCGAAGTCCAAAGATCGCCGCTTGGATGCCGTTTCCCATAGCGCCGCATGCTCGCCAACTGATAGGCCGGGCACGACGAATTCTCTGATCGGATCCGCTGCAACACTGGAAACCC
This sequence comes from Acidimicrobiales bacterium, assembly GCA_027451785.1. Taxonomy (GTDB): domain Bacteria; phylum Actinomycetota; class Acidimicrobiia; order Acidimicrobiales; family JAKAVM01; genus DAIDIS01. The sequence goes on along the minus strand of DAIDIS010000053.1, from coordinate 18,368 downwards.
CGAGTTTTCGGAATTCCCTTGGCGACCTTGACTCCAGCCGCTCACCATTCACGACGATTGACCCCTTCGAAGGAGACGCCGCTCCGGTGAGCACATCCGAAAGCTCTCGCTGGCCGTTGCCGGCAACGCCCGCAATTCCTAGGATCTCTCCAGGCCGGACTTTGAGGTGGAGGTCGGTAAGCCCCAACCCGCCGGAGACTTTCAATGAGATTCCCTCCGCCACAAGGGCATCGGTCGCACTTTGGACATTTCCGCTCATGGGCTCCCGATAGGCTCGCTCCACTGACTCACCGACCATTGCCTCAACCAGATCGCCGTCATCGATCGAGCTGGCTGGAACGTCGGTCAAGACTGCCTTGCCTCCGCGCAACACCGTCACCTTGTCCGCAATCTCGCGAACCTCCCTCATCTTGTGAGTGATGATGACGACCCCTGAGCCCTCTAGGCGGAGCCGGGACACCACGTCGAAGAATGAATCGACCTCTTGGGGAGTAAGCACACTTGTGGGCTCATCCAAGATCAGCACCTTCGCCCCGGCCAGCAGCACCTTGACCAACTCAACTCTCTGCCATTCGCCGATCGACAGGTCGCTCACCTTGGACTTTGGGTCGACCACCAGGCCGTACTGCTTGGAGGCATGGGAAATGCGATCGCACATCTCGTTACGCGAAAGTTTCCACCCCGACCGGTTCACGTGTAACGAAACGTTCTCCCAAACCGTAAGTGCCGGTACAAGACGAAGATCTTGGAATACCATCCCCAAACCGACATCCCTGGCCTTCGACGGCGAAGTGATCGACACCGGCTCGCCGTCTCTGAGGATCTCGCCGGAGTCCGGCTTGTAAACGCCATAGAGCATCTTCACAAGGGTCGACTTCCCTGCACCGTTCTCACCAAGGAGTGCATGAACCTCCCCGGCGCGCACGGTCAGATTCACCTTGTCGTTCGCTACCAATTCACCGAAGCTTTTGGTGAGCCCTCTAACCTCCAGCAATGGCTGATCCAGCCGGCCAGCAGCTGCGGTGGAGGTGGCGGTAATGCTTTCTCGTCCCTCCGTCCGGTCGATGCCTGAGCCGATGCCTGAACTTGGCTCTGTGGTTACCATTCGGTGCTCCTTTCCGTGTAGCCGAGCATTTTCTCCAGGGCCATTGATACTGCTGCCTCAACAACGGCTTGGGATTGAAGAATGTGGGCGTCAAGCATGACCTCGGCTCTTTGAGGCTCTCCGTCCAACAACGATCGGACTATGCCTAAGTGCTGCTTGATTGTTGCGTCGATCCTGCCGGCCGTAAGGAAGTCGTGGCTGCGCACAGGCCTTATGCGCTCGTTAACCCTCTGTAGCTCCTCTGCAAGAATCGAGTTGCCCGATGCAGCCGCCAGACGGGAGTGAAACTCCTCGTCCAGCAGCACGAACTCGGGATCAGGGTTTGGTGCCTCACCAGCGAGGATCTCCCAATCCTCATGAAGAGCTTCGAGCGCCGGCTTATCGTGCTCACCCTCGCCTCGGGTGGCCTTAGAGACCGCAAATCGTTCCAAAGCCCTGCGAACCTCGTAGAGCTGTTTTACCGCCATTGCACTTGGAGCTGTGACCCTGAAGCCACCTTCGGCATGGCGCTCCAGAAAACGCTCTGCGTGCAGCCTCAATAGCGCCTCGCGGACCGGCGTTCGAGAAACGCCCAACCGTGCCGCGATCCTCTCCTCTCCCAGGCGAACGCCGAGAGGCACGTCTCCCATCAAGATACGTGCCTTAAGCTCCAGATAGGCAGCAGAGCCGGCTGTATACAGGTCTGCACTCGTTCCTGTACTCATAGGAATAAACCTAAGATGCCCTGATTGCGCCTTTGTCTCCGAACGATGAACGAGCGATTAACAGAAACTCATAGCTGAGTAGCGAGGCGGGGATCGCTAATGACCACGAATCCAGCATTCTGAAATAGAGTGGTTCGGCATGCTGGGACACCGACCGCCAAAGGACGCGAACTCTTCGCCCACAGACGAGGTCATAAGGACCATCGACCTCACCAAGATCTACAGCGGCGAAGTCAAGGCGGTCGACAACTTGAACCTTTCGGTGAAGGCGGGGGAAATTTTTGGCTTGCTGGGGCCAAATGGCGCGGGCAAGACCACAACCGCTGGGATGCTAACGACCCGCGTGGTGCCAACCAGCGGTACTGCCATGGTCGGTGGAATAGAGGTTTGGAAGCACCCAGCCAAGGCCAAAGCGATGATCGGTGTCGTGCCGCAGACCAATACCCTGGACAGATCCTTGACGGTCTGGGAGAACCTCTATTATCACGGCCGGTTCTTCGGAATGACCTCGAAGACTTCGCGAGCTGAAGCCGATCGATTGTTAAAGCAGTTCAGGCTCTCCGAGAGGCAACGAGCCCCGATCTTCGCTCTGTCGGGTGGGATGGCACAGAGACTCATGGTGGCCCGGGCGGTCATGCACAGGCCTTCTGTTCTTTTCCTGGACGAGCCCACTGCCGGACTCGACCCACAGAGCAGGATTGCCCTTTGGGAGATCCTCGGCGAGCTTCACCAAGGCGGGCAGACCATACTTTTGACCACTCACTATATGGAGGAGGCGGACCAACTTTGTTCGCGCCTCGCCATAATCGACCACGGCAGGATGCTGGCCCTGGGGACACCTTCGGAGCTCAAAGCCTCCACCGGGATCGACTCCGCTGTGATGGTATCGACGGACGGAGACCTCGATGTCCTCAGCGCAAAGCTGAAGGCAAACATCCAAGGCGCCACCGACGCACGCGTGATCGAGGGGAAGGTCCTGCTTGAGGTAAAGGGCACACACGGCGTACTTCCAGCGGTCATCCAGCTGGCGGATGCCTCCGGCATTACGGTCACCGACCTGTCGGTCTCGGAGCCGACACTTGAGACCGTCTTCATCCGGCTTACCGGAAAGGACCTTAGGGAATGACTCTTGCTGAAGATACCTCGGCTAAGGGAATCGGCCGGACAGCTTCACAGGTCAGTGCCGGTACCGCATTTAAGGCTCTGTTGCTAAGGGATCTCCACGTCCTGCTGAAGAATCTGAAGGAATTCATCCCTCGCACGATCATTCAGCCGTTGTTGCTGGTTTTCGTGTTTACCTACGTATTTCCAAAGATCGGTCAGGGGATCGGGGGCTCTCACAACTCGTCGCTATTCTCGACAATGCTCGTCGCAGGTGTCATTGCGAGCGTAATCCTCTTCCAGGGAATCCAAGCGGTCGCACTTCCTTTGGTCCAAGAGTTCGGGTTCACCAAAGAGATTGAAGATAGGGTGCTCGCCCCGTTGCCGGTGGAGCTGGTGGCAATCGAAAAGATCGTCGCCGGGTCGGTTCAATGCTTAGTCGCGGCCATAATCGTGTTCCCGATAGCAAAGTACGTCCCTGCAAACCCGGTAAGCATCGACTTCAATTGGCTGGTTCTTCTCACGTTCGCCCCACTTGCCTGCATTGCGGCAGCTTCTCTGGGACTTACGTTCGGGACGATCTTCGAACCCAGGACGGTCCCTTTGCTTTTTGGGATTATCGTCATACCGCTAACGTTCCTGGGTTGCATCTACTATCCCTGGCAAGCACTTACGCCGATCAACTGGCTGAAGATCGCCGTGCTTGTGAACCCACTTGTTTACATGAGCGAGGGTTTCCGAGCTGCCCTTACTCCGGTGTCGCACATGTCGCTAGGTGTCGTCTACCCAGTGATCTTGGGCTTTATCGCCCTATTCATATGGGCGGGAATTCGGGGCTTCAAAAAGAGAGTGCTTTCTTAAAACTTCCAGGAGAATTGGCCCCAATCAGGGTCACGCTTTTCCAGGAATGAGTCTCGACCGTGGACTGCCTCCTCGGAGCCGTAAGCCAGTCTCGTCGCCTCCCCGGCAAAGAGCTGCTGGCCAACCAAGCCGTCGTCGATCAAGTTGAACGCGTACTTGAGCATCCTCTGGGCGGTTGGGCTCTTGCCGTTGATCTCCCCCGCCCACTCAAGCGCAACCTTCTCAAGGTCTTCGTGAGGCACGACAGCATTCACAGCCCCCATCCGGAAAGCATCCTTCGCGTCGTAGGTGCGGCCAAGAAAGAAGATCTCACGCGCGAATTTCTGCCCTACTTGGCGTGCCAGATACGCCGATCCGAAGCCACCGTCAAAGCTGGCCACATCCGCATCCGTCTGCTTAAAACGTGCGTGCTCTTCGCTCGCCAGGGTGAGGTCACATACAACGTGGAGGCTGTGGCCGCCTCCTGCCGCCCAACCGGGTACTACACAGATCACGATCTTCGGCATGAATCTTATTAGTCTCTGAACTTCGAGAATATGAAGCCGCCCACCCTTCACCGCCTTGCCGTCGGAGTACATGTAACCATCAGGTCCCCTCTGAGACTGGTCCCCGCCTGAGCAAAACGCCCAGCCCCCGTCCTTGGGCGAGGGTCCATTTCCCGTCAGCAATACGCAACCGACATCCGTCGACTGGCGGGCATGCTCAAGAGCTACCAAAAGCTCGTCCACCGTGCTGGGCCTGAAAGCATTGCGCAACTCAGGCCGGTTGAACGCAACCCTGACCGTTCCCTGATCTACCGCCATGTGGTAGGTGATGTCCTGGAACTCGAAGCCCTCGACCTGCTTCCAGGCTCCTTGGTCAAAAATCTCGGAAATCATGCTGCCTCCGGCTTGTCTCGTGAAGTCCGGATAGCCAAGTTCCGGAGCTTCAAGATTCGCTCAGCTTTCCTCTCCTCTTCAAGATGCTTAGATCTGGCATCCAGCAAAGCGAAGCTTGAGATCATCCCCTCCAGTACATTGCGATCCTGCCCAGACACTACAGGGACGACCCCCACGGACTCCGAGACCATGCGGTCTGCCAGCCGTCGGAGGATCTCATCTGGGTGAGTAATGAGCGCTGGCGGAGCCATTAGGTCCTTGACTATGGCATTCTCGTCATCTTTGTGAAGGAGAATCGTCGACCAGGGAATTACGCCCTCCAGAGCACCCGTATCGCCGACCACCGGGAACAAACGCTGGCGCCGCACCGATGACCCTTCCGGCGCGGCAGAGTAAACTTTTGAAATTCGCTGATCCGAAGTCACCGTGAAGAATTCTCGGTCCATGACCTCCCGGACGAATGTCGCTTCCAGCGGGTCGACCATGTATTCGCGCATAACGTGGAATCCTCTCCGTGCCACTTTCTCGGTAAGGATCGAGCGCTTCAAGGTCAGAACGCTGACAAGGTGGGAAACCGTTGCCGCTATCAGAAGGGCAAGCAGAATGTTTGAGTCGTGAGTCAACTCGAAGGCAAAGACGATGGCAGTAAATGGGGACCTTGTAACACCTCCGAGCGATCCGGCCATGCCTATTAGGGCGAAAGTACCGATGGAGGCACCGGCAAGCTCGTGACCGGCAAGGCCGCCTATTGCGGCGCCCATCATGAGGATGGGAGCAAGTATTCCACCGCTGGTGCCCCCGCCAAGGCCCGCTGCCCAGATAACCATCTTTACGACCACAAGACTAATCAGAGTGCCGATGCCCAGTTGCCCGAGCAACTCTGCGTGGATGGTTGAATAGCCGACCCCGAGTGCCTTTGGTTGGAAATATCCACCGATCCCGATTACCAGTCCGCCGATCGACGGCCACCACATCCAATGAAGGTACGGACTTAACTTCTTAAACAGATCCTCGGCTCCGTAGACGGCTCCGGTCATTACCCATGCCCCCAACCCAGTAGCCAACCCGATTACAGCCGCACCGATCAACCCGGAAGGTCCCAGTTGTGCATGACTATGAACCGGAAAAAGAGGTTGGGGCGATACAAGACCCGCGCTGGACATCCCCAGACGAATTGCATCAGCTGTAGCGGAGGCCAACCCGATGAGAATCATTGACCTGGGTCTCCACTCGAATACCAGAAGCTCGACACCAAAAAGAGTTGCTGCCACCGGTGTCCCGAAAACGGCACTCATTCCCGCCGCAGCGCCGGCAACGAGTAGGGCTCTTCTCTGCGCTGACGTGAGCTTCAGTAGCTGCCCGACAACAGAGCCGACGGCCCCTCCGGTCAAGATTATCGGCCCTTCGGCCCCAAACGGCCCGCCTGAGCCTATGCTTATCGCCGAGGACAGCGGCTTCAAAATTGCGAGGCGTGGTTTTACCTTTGAACCATTTACCAAAATGTTCTCCATTGCCTCCGGGATGCCGTGTCCTCGCACTTGCTCAGAACCGAAGCGTGCGATCAACCCAACCACCAGCGCACCTGCTACCGGTATGAAGATTGAGGCCGCTCCCAGGTTTGATATCGACGGCGCTACCAATGAGGTCGCCCATCGCCCGTAATACAAGAGATTGGTGAACAAGCCGATCATTCTCAACAAGGCGAGAGAGACTCCCGCTCCAAGTGCTCCCACAGCCAGGGCTACGGGAACCAATTTCAACAGCGATACATCGGCTGTGAAATCTCCAAGGTGCTCGGCTGTCCTTGAGGCCGATTTGTCTGAATTCCGTAGTTTTTTATCGATTCTCGATGTTATCTTTTATCGAGTGAAGCTTACCAATGCGGACTATACGCGGCTGCTCATGTTCAGGGCCGGGTTAAGACACTTCGAAAGATGGAGCGCTCAGCAGGCCGAGATGGCCGGGTTGACTCCTTCGATCCATCAACTATTGCTGGCAATAAAGGGTCACTCCTTTCCCGATGCCCCGACAATCGGCGAGCTTGCCGACTATCTTCTGCTCAGGCACAACAGTGTCGTCAGCCTTACAGACCGAGCTGAAGAAGGGGGCCTCGTAGTCAGGAGGAGAAGCAATCACGACCACCGGGTAGTGCGACTCCACCTCACACAGAAGGGAGAGAGAAAGATCGAAGCCCTCTCAAAACTCCACCTTGAAGAACTCAAAAGGCTTGAGTTCGTCTTACCGAATGCCTGGGAGGGGCTACGACCAACCCAGAGGGCTCACGGGTTCCCCGGAGAGCCGGAGCAGCCGGACTAGCGGGTATTGACCATCTCCTCAATTCGAAGGCCGGGACTTGTCAACGCCCCATGATCACTGACTTGAATAGGCTCTCCGCCGAGTAGCTCGGTGCCGAGTCAAGCTCGTCTCTCAAGGCCATTGCGAGCTGGTCCCAGATCGACTTCGCCCATTCGAATTGGCCGAGTCGTCCTGCAGCAACAAAGGCCGCACTGAACAGAGCTTCCGAGCATGGAGCTACAAGCCTCGCCCTAGTGAATATCGAGCGCACGAGGCCAAGCTCGCCTCGGGTCGAAGCCAGCTCTATTGCCTTTACGGCAGCATCGACCACGAGAGCGTCGGCTCTGGCATCGAAGCCGTCAACCGTCCACCAGTCGTACCGCCGTGTGGCGTCAAGCATCGGAGAGGACTCCACCAAATCAAATGCCATCTCGTAGGCCTCAAGCGCTTCTGCTTCCCCCACTTCTGCCGGTTCTCCCGCTAACCCAGGCTTATTGACCAGGTTCTCGAAGACGGCCAAGTCACTTACAACTGACTTGGAAAGGCGGTACTGCCTTGTACCCGGTTCGTAGGCAAGTAACGGCGCTCCGTTCTTATCGTTTCCCAGAAGCGAACGAGCAATCGATACGTTGTTACGGAGAGTCTTTGGTGAGGCGTCTTCGCCGAATAGGCGGTGCAACAACCTGGCTGAACCAACCGGACCACAAGTCAGCGCCAAATATACGATCATCTCAAGGGGAGCCCCACTAGCAGCAATCTCCTCTCCTGAAAGGAAGTTGACCAGTCGTGGGTGAGCTGAAAGGACCTTCACCATAATCAATTGGTCACTCTTAGACTCTGATCTGCGAGTAGCGGGGATTTCCCGTCGGTCCTCCAGGAAGAGTCCCTCGCCGGTAGGCAACGAGATTCTCGTGCTTGGATTGGCCGCATCGGCCAGCAACCTAGACAGTGATCCCGACATCGGCTCGTCCGCCAGGAGATCTTCGGGGTCGACGCCTTGTGCCACATAGTTGTCCTGGCCAGGCTCTCCCGGTCCGGGCTCAACTCCCATGGCGTTACCATCCGCTGCTCCGGGTTTCTCGAAGCTAACTAGGTCGACGAGCCCGGAAAGCCTTGCCCTGGCTGTGTGTTCAACGTCTGATAGAACTGGGTCCGGTACGTCGACCGGCGCACCGGCAACCCTCGTCGCTCTTCGTCGCCTGCGCCGGAGGTCAATTTCGCGAATTGCCAGCGCCAAGACCGCACCTCCAACAGCCGAACCGATGTCGGATAGCTCGGGGGTGGCCGTACCGGAAGTCGTCGGGCGGAACCCAGTGCCGGCCGGACGGTAGCTTACGGACTCAAAGGATGAGGCATCGGCCCCCACAGATGCAGTGCCCGCAGATTCCGCTCCCACGGATGAGGTGCCCACAGGTGCGCTGCCCGCAGACGCTGGGACGACATCGGCCCTCCCAGCGTAGTTTGGAATCGTGAGTCTCCAGCCTGGGTAGATCCAAAGCGAGTCCGAGAGGTAATTACCGTCATTTTGGATGACGCCCTTGTTCGCCTCCAGGATCTCCCTCCACCTGGAGCCATCTCCATACCACTTGCTAGCCACGTCCCAGAGAGAGTCGCCTGCCTGCACATGGTGCTCCGCATCCGGATGCTGTTCCACAGCCACAACGGGTTGGCCGGAGAGCACTGAAGCCGACGCGACTGCGGGCGGAGAGATGCTCGGGACCTGACCTCGCATGGATAGGGACATCAAGAACCCAACTACGGAGAGGAGAAACCCTGGCACCATCTTCGTCGCCAGGCCATCCCTTGCCCTCCCTTGCGTCCCCGAGAGATGAGTGCCGACCGAGATGACCAACGAAACCAAGAACCACAACCAGGCTGCCCATGCACCCAGCAACACGATCTGGCGAACGAGACTCGTGGTGGTACCGCCTGATGTCACTCCACCCAGCGACTCGACGGAACCCAGGCCACCAATTGAAGTGGTCAGTGAATTCCGTCCCAAAAAAGGCAAACCGGCCACCAACCAGAGCAACCAGGTGGCCACAAGCGCCGCCCCAATTATCGAAATGCCGATCGACCAACCCACAAAGCGCCGCCGGTTTGCTCGGCCGTTACTGCTTTGCCGGTTCGTCTCGATCCTCGGAGGTCCACTCATCGCGTTTTCTTCACAGTCAGAATCCAGTGACATCCGTCGCAGAGCCGTGAGCATCGATGTGGAGCTCGGAAATTCCCACGATTCCCAGCAGCAAGGTGGGTACCGTATAGGAAACAGCGACCTCCACCCTGTTCCCGCTCAGGGACGCGACTCCGGGGTGCCCAACTTTCACCGTGTAACCCTCCGCAGCCGAAATGGCACCTGGCCCAGGGTCCAGGGCGCCGTTTTGCATTTGGCTTTGGGTCAGTGTCGCGGCACCCAACCTCGCAGCCTGTTGAGCCTCGGTCGTAGCGTTCACCATTTGGCTTATGTACCTGCCTCCGTCGAAGGCTAAGCCGCCAAGAGCGAGGAACATGGTCATAAACACCACCGCCATGACCAAGATCCCGCCCTCTTCTCTCCCGGCATTCACACGGCGAATACCCACGTGCCGAACGATTGCCGTGCGTCGGATTCGGTTGGCGTTCACGGTTGGATTTCCTTGTAGGGGTCGACGGGGGCGCTGGCCGAGCCGGTTATCGTCTTGGACGCCGGGAAGCCGGGAAGACCAAGATCCCTGAGGGGCACATTGCAGGTTACGGATACCGAGACGGATCCACCGGGAGCGAAGCCCGAAACGTCCACTCCTATTGCCGGCGAAGGGCAAAAGACGCCCGAAGAAGCAAGGGAACTACTAACTGCGCCGCTCGCAGCCTGGGTTGCCTGACCTTGGCTTGATTGCACCACGGCAGCTTCCACTCCGGCGCGAGCGGCTGCATACACCGAGCTCTGTGCACCTTGGTACCTACCAAACAGCACCATCAAGAGCCCCATGATCATGAGAACCGGCGCGACGATCACAAGCTCCGCTATTGCCGACCCCGCCTCACTTTCGGGAATTGCCAGACCGCCATCGCCGCTTTTACAGAAGCAGCTATGCCGCGGGTACACCGGCTGCTCCCGATAGTGGCCCTTGCGATACCGGCGCAGATCCTGGCGCTCCAGAGCTTGGAACGTAACCTTGGACTGCCGAGACCGAAGTGGCACTTACCCTTAGGTGAAGGAAGGGAACGAGACTTTGAACCGATCCCTTCACCGTTACGCTGACCGAAGAGCCAGCGGTTCCGGCCGAACCCTCGGAAACACTTGCTCCCCTCAAGAGGCCGGGTCCGGTCTGGCGAATGAAGGAGTATGCAGCGGCTGTCGCGTCCGATGGTCCCGCGCCCAAGTATGAACCGGCTTGGCTCCCCTCTTGCGCCGCGGCCTGCGCCAAGTGCTCCGCGTGCGACCACAGCGCAAATTGCACACCGGCGAACAATAGGATCAGGAAAACCGGGATGCACGCGACAAGCTCCGCAATGCCGCTCTCGCCACGACCAACAAACTCCGCGACGCCCGCCTCACCATTCAGATCGGTGATCACGGCATCGAGATGCCGCTGGCGGAGTTGCTCACCTTCTGGATGATTATTGTGCTGATTGTGATGGCGCCCGCAACGAACAGTGCGGTGATGGCAACCTTCTCTGCAATACCGCCGTCCTCGTTTCCTTCGGCCCGCAACTTCTCCAAACGGTCACCTGTGACTGCCCCGAGATAAGCGGTAGTCGGGCTCAATTCTTCAGCCCACCTGATCACTCTCATCAACATTTTCCGATCTCCTTACTTTTGTCGTTGTTGTCTCTTGGTTGATGCGACTGGATGCCCGAGGGCAAGGGTGGCTCGAGGCCCCTGGTCTTGGCAGCTCCGAGGAAAGACGGCACCCTCAGAACCTCGCCGAGACAAACTGGGACATCGCCGGATAGAAGACCAAAACGCAATATCCCAGCATTACCAAGACCCCCGGGAGGAGCATTCTCTGGGTTGTTGCTTGGGCCGCGTTCTCCGCTTCGATTGCCTGCTTCTCCCTCATTGCCTTCGAGATTGAGTCGAGGCTCTCTCTGATGCTTGCCCCGTCGCTCGCCTGCTCCAGCGACCGCGCAACAGTCGCAAGCTCTGGAACCCTGTAAAACTCGGAAAGCCGTGCGAAACCTCGCCACGGTGAATAGCCATTCGTCTGCGACCAGATGAGCGCCGCCCTTAGCTCTCCCATAACCCACTCGTCCGGCGATACAGACGTTGCAGCTTCAAGTGCCGATGACCACCCCATAGAGCTGGCCATGAGCATCGTGACCATTGACACGTATATGCCGAGGATGTGGGCAAAATGCAAGCGCCTTTTTGCGGCCTCGGACTTCAAATCAAAGAACGGGGAGATCGCCCCGAACACTACCGAGGCAACCAACAAGAACAGCTCTGTCCCCGCGGAAATGGACAGCCCGGCAAACGCCATCGCTTGATCGATGAGAACTTCGCCCATCCCGAATGCCACTCCATAGGCGACACACCTCATGGCGAACGCGTCGGTCTGCTTTCCAGTGATCGCCAGATCCGAGACTACGGCTTGACCGAAACGAGGGTACCGTGAGGCCAAGCTTGTCAGCCCCTTGCCCGCAAACTGATGTGCCCTAGCCGACCTTGACCCTTCTCGTGCCTGCCTGTTGCCCCGGCGGGGGGCGAGCTGCGCCAACGCTGCGTTGAGGGTGAGGCGCTGTGGCACAATGCCCGCGACCATGAGGGTGGCTCCAACACCAATCCCCAAAGCGGCAATTACCAAAAGCGTCACCTGTCTTGCCCCTTGGTCACAAACAGCCTCGGCAACGGTTGCGGGCGGCTCATGCGGTTCATCAGAACGAAACCTGAAACGAATAGCCCCGCCGCCAAGAGCATGAACAGCTGTCCGCTCGCGCTCGTGAACGGTTTGAAATAGCTGTGACCGAACAGCATCGCAGCAAGGATGAAACCGGCGGTGACAACAAGAACGATCCTCAGCTCCCGGCGTGGCCTCTCTCTGGCCAATTCCACCCTCTCCATCATCGAGATCTGGTCGCGGGTCGAGCGAGCCGCCTGTGCCAAAACCCTCGCCATCTCACCTCCTCCAAACCTCGCAGCGGCGATAAGCGGTGCAACGGCCTCATCGGCCCCAGCTCCGTCCATACCTGCGGCAAATGAGGATAGAGCCGTACCCGGTGACACCCCGCTTCTAAGCTGAGATACCAACTCGCCAACCCGACTTCGCAGAAGTGGAGGCGCGATCTCAGAGGTGCTCTCGATCGCCCCGATCAGGCCTCTTTGGGAAGCAACGCTGTCCCTCAGGGACTCGGTCCAAGTGGCAAGCGCCCTTAGCACTTCAATCTGGCTTCTGGCGTTGCTTTGCGCCACGGATGAAAGGATCACCCAGACGACCGACCCCGCTATTAGAGGCGCTGCAACCGTACGGGAGACGACGAGCGTAACCACCGAGGCGCCCAGTGCAGCCAGCAGGGCGCGCCTTGTCGAGGCGTCGATGCTATTTGAGGAAATTGGCCTTCGGACCTTAGCAGGGCTGGGAAACAGCCCATAGACGGCGATGGACAACCCGGCACCGCCGAGAAGGCCGAGTAGCGCCACTAGCATCTCAGGCTCCGCTCCAAGCTGCCTTGCGTCATCTCAACACCGCCCCCAGGGGCGCTGAGTAGTCCTGGGATGCAAGCTTCCCTCTCAGCCAGTCAGGTAGGGAGAACGCCGGCACCGCTGGGCTATCACCATCGGGCTGAGAGAATATCTCGGTCGAGGTCACATGCGGGCCTTCCGCTCCGTCCACCGCGAGCACTGAGGTCACCAGACGCCGTAGCTGCCCTGTCGAGGTCCGGTGGGCTCCCACGTGGACCACCAAGTCGAGTGCCTGAGCTGTGAGTATTGCCGCCGTCTCAGTGGTGAGGTGCTTAGGGGACTGAGAAGCATAACTCGCAATGCGACCGAAGGTACCCCGTGCGGAGTCGGAGTGGATCGTGCACATGGATCCGTTCCGCCCGGCCGTCATGGCATTGAGCATGGGAACGATTTCGTCCCCCAGGACTTCTCCAACAATCACCCTGTCAGGATCGTGCCGATTAGCCCTCTGAACCAAGTAGTCCATTGAGACAGCGCCGGATCCTTCGGTGTTGGCCTCCCTCGCCTCCCATGCCACACAATCGGGATGACGATGGCCAAGCTCATGGAAGCCGAGCTCATAGGCAAGCTCGATCGTTATGATGCGATCGGCAGGGTCGGCCTCGGCCATCAATGCCCTCAGTAGTGTCGTCTTTCCTGCGTTTGTTCCCCCTGAGATGATGATGTTCAACCGAGCGCGGACTGCTGCCTTCAAGAAGTCCTCCAGGTCGGTGGACAGAAGATCCTTGAGGTCGGAGAGCACCGGGTCGGTAAGCCGGTGGCGCCTAATGGAGACGCATGGTCGATGGGAAACATCAATCATTGCAGAGAGCCGGTGATTGCCCGGCAGCTGCAGGTCGACCACGGGTTTCGAAGGGTCGATTCGCCTCTCGCCTCCAGCGTGGTGGGCCCTGGCGGCTCTTTGGACCAGCTCGATCAGCTCTTCGTCCGAGTCTGCAACCGGCTGAACCTTCTCCTTGGTGCCGTCAGCACGCTTGACCCATACGGCGTCATGACCGTTGATGTTTATGTTCTCTATCGAATCGTCCTGTAAAAGGGGCTCAAGCCTGCCAAGACCAAGCTGCGAGGCGATTACCGTCCTTATTACTTGGCGCTCCTGCTCAGGGGTCGGCATCGTGTCGCCGGTCCTAGCCGCGTCCGACGCTGCCTGATCCAGCGCCTCCCTGGCAAGCTCCTCGACCAGTGCTCGGCGTTCAGCTTCACCCCTGGCCGTACCAGAGCGCGCGAGTATGCCGTGCATCACCTGTTCTCTTACACGCCGCTCCAGCACCGCCGTGTTCATACCGAAACCTCTAGGTCCTCTTTGCCCTCGCTCTTGCCGTCGGCGTCAGCTGAGACAACGACCGCACATTCGGCAGCATCTACTTGAGCTTGCCGGGTCAGGACTTGGACTACGTGGGTTGACCATCGTGAGAGTTTTTTTGAACCGGAAGACGCTCTCGCACAAGATCTGTAAAGGGCTCGGACGCCTTTGGGATCCGAAGGCAGCTGTGGAAGAACTTCCAAGGCCAACGCCGTCGAGATCTCCTCCGACCCGAATCCGGACCGGAATGCTGGAACTCCCAGAACCGTTGCGTGGGTGGAGATACCCTTCAGTTGAGCCAACCCGTGACCCAAGCCGACCACCCCTTCTATTGATGCGTCGAAGAAGGCTAGAACGGCATCACAGGCTTGTAGGAGGCCGTGTTGAGGTTGACATGGCACTGGAGAAAGACGCCCGAGATCGACGATCACGTCTGTCTCGGCCGACTCCTTCTTTAAAAGCCCACACAACCTTGAGTGAACGTTGTCGTCCAGTGCCTGCTCCTTGGGTCGCCCGGCAAACCCGAACACAAGGTTCACCCCATTTGGAAGCACTTCCGAGAAAGCCTGGAGCTGTGACTCGTGCTTTTCGGGATACCTAAGATCCGCCACCAGCGACCACAGGCCAACACCTGGGGAGGCTCCCAACTTCGCGGCAAGGTCTCCTCCGAATGGGTCGGCCTCGACGAGAAATGCCGCCTTGTCGGCCGACCAGTAGCGAGCGATGCTCAAGGCACCTGTCGTCACGCCGGGCGAGCCTTTGAAGGACAAACAACCAATCAGCAATTGCCTACCCCTTCATTGACACAAGGGTGAGACCGATTTGGTCAGCCGCTGCCCATGACTCAACTACCGATGCGTCATTCTCCGGAATTATGACGGAGATGTAGGCAGAGTACTGGGACGACGAGATCGGCACTTCACCTACTGAGTAGACGGTTGCCTGAGAGACAAGCGAACTGCCTTCTCCGTTCGCTATCGAGGTTGCCTGCTGGGGGTTGGGTACTGCGAAAATCTGAACTGTATCGCCGGGTACCAGGCCACCCATGGGGAGCTGGTCGGCTCTCAAAGTGAGACCGACGATCTGGTCGCCACGCAGAAGCACGGGTTGCGATGCGAATTGCTGTGGGACCAGTGCCTGGCCCTCGTATAACTGTGTGCCTGCTCTCTTGCCGATTACTAGGCGAGCATCCGACACCGGGAGAGTCGCAATCTTCTGGTCCGAAGGTACCTGTACGACCGCCAGGTCGGACGGGCTCATCACGGTGCCCGCCGGGATAAAGCGTGACGCTACAAGTACAGAGACGCGATGCGATGACGAAGCAAAAAGAGTCATCACAACGGCCGCACACGAAAGGGACATGGCAACGCCCAGGACAACAAGCCAAGGACGGCGCCTGTAGGGCACACCGTTGGTCGCAAGTGCGTCCTCAACCGTGTCGGCGTTGAAAAGAGGGCTGGTTGGGCTCTTTAGTTGCATCGGGATCGATTTGCCTCATCGTCCGTCGGGACGCCGCAGCTTCCTACCGTTGGCGCCGATTATCTATGAAATTGCCCCCGCCCGTCCTTGGACTGGGAGGAACAGCAAAGAAAGAAAGGCCGGACTAATCCGCCCGCACGTTAATGTGGCGCGTTAGGTCGCCACGTTCCAACACCGAGCTGCGTTAATTGCCGTCATTTCCACCGAGCCGCCACAAACCGCGTTGACCCGTCGGCGTCAGTCTTACTCAGAGTGACTCAACGATGCCAATCGCGAACGCGGGTTAGAAAACTAAGCCAGAACTACCAAGTCGTCGCGATGTACAACCTCTTGTGGGAGCTCATCTGAGATCTCACTGGTACGTTTCCCCATGATCTTTTCCAGCGAAATCCTCGAAACCCGCGCGACCCCTTTGGCTATCACGACGCCGTCCTCGTCAATGACTTCAACAATGTCGTCGGCCTGAAACGCTCCTTCGCATCCCATAACGCCCGCCGCCAGCAACGATCGCCCGTCTTCAACCAATGCCTTTCTGGCGCCCTTGTCGACGACCACGTTCCCACTGGGCGACACGGCAAAAGCCAGCCAGAGCTTTCGAGCCGAGAGGCTACGGTCATGAGGCAGGACGGCTGTACCGACTCCGGGCACCCCCGCCATGGAGTCACTAATGACCGACGGTCTTTTGGCGGCAGCTATGATCACCTTCACCCCAGACCAAGATGCAATCTTCGCCGCGGAAAGCTTGGATGCCATTCCCCCGCTTCCGACGGTAGATCCCGGACCCCCCGCTGCCCGCTCCAGCTCCTGGTCTATCTCCGTTACCTCTTCGATCAAAGACGCGTGGCCTACGAGCCTCGGATCGCCGGTGTGCAGGCCGGCGGTATCGGTCAGCAAAACCAGTAGCTCCGCGTCGATCATGTGCGCGACCAAAGCCGCCAGCCGGTCATTGTCGCCGAAACGAAGCTCGTCGTCAGCAGTTGCATCGTTTTCGTTGACGACCGGAACGACTCCGATTGCCAGCAACCTTTCGATCGTCTGGCGCGCATGAAGGTATTGCCGACGGTCTGCAAAGTCTCCGGGTATCAAGAGGACCTGACCACAAACGAGGTCTCGTTTTGCAAAACAGTCTTCGTAAGCGCGCATAAGCCGCGGTTGCCCGACAGAAGCGATGGCCTGAAGCGTGGGCAGATCGTTCGGGCGGTTCGACGCTAATCCCAACGGGCCGAGACCCGCCGCAATTGCTCCCGAGGAGACCAGGACCACGGAGTCACCGAGTTCTACGACATCGGCGACTTCGGCGCAGATTTTAGCTATCAGACCTTCGTCGATGGATCCGTCGGGTTTGGTAAGCGATGAGCTGCCGATCTTCACTACGACTCTCAACCAAACACTCCAATCAAACCAGGCTGCTACGCCCCTAGTCGGCTTCGTAGACGAAGCTGAAGGAACCAACTTGGACGACGTCCCCTTCGCGGACACCGGCACGGATCAGTTCCTTCTCCACACCAATCTTCTTCAGAAGGTTAGCGACATATTGCGCGGCCCCGGGCGCGTTGAGATCGTTGAGCGCCACCGCCCTCTCCGCTTGCTTTCCTTCCACCGTGAACAGCCCGGGCCCCTCACGGGTAACCTTCACTCCCGCCGGCTCCAGGCGATGAATTACCGGAGCCTTCCGGACCGTCGTCGACTTGGCCCTGGAGGACTCGACCAGGTCGGCCATAGTGGCAATGAGCCCGTCCAACCCAATCCTCGCAACAGACGAGATGATCATGTCGCAACCTTCGGGAGGGTCATCACTCGCTCCCAAGCCCAAGGCATCGCATTTCGAACCGATTACCACTCTCGGCCTACCTAACAACTCAGGCTTGTAGTCTCCAAGTTCCTTAAGAAGTATCGAAAGCTGGTCAGCGGGAGAGACGCCCTCGGCCGACGCCAGATCGAGCAGGACTACCAGTACCCTCGCACGCTCGATGTGCCTGAGAAATTGGTGACCGAGCCCGCGACCCTCACTCGCCCCCTCTACAAGCCCCGGTATATCAGCGATGACGATCTCGACCTCACCGGTTGGCGAGCTATCTCTCTTAATTCTGACTACGCCGAGATTCGGCACCAAAGTCGTGAAGGGGTAGTCGGCCACCTTGGCTTTCGAAGCTGAGATCGTAGAGATGAGCGTGCTCTTGCCGGCGTTCGGGAAGCCGATAAGTGCCACATCCGCCATTAGCTTCAGTTCCAGGTTGAACCAGTGTTCTTCACCGACCTCGCCCTGTTCGGCGAAAGCGGGAGCGCGCCTGCGGTTAGAGAGAAATCTAGCGTTTCCTTTCCCTCCCCGGCCTCCCTCCGCAGCCAGGAACCTGTCCCCAGGGTTTGAAAGATCGGCCACCAGGTCGCCCGACAAAGTCTTGACAACCGTTCCTTCCGGCACGAGCACCACCAGATCCGAGCCCTTGGAGCCGTGCTTCTTTTTTCCTTTGCCGTGTGTCCCATCCTCGGCACGGCGGAATGGGTGGTCATTGAACCCGACCAGGGACGCGACATTGTGGTTGGCTTCGAGCCAGACATCTCCACCAGAACCCCCGTCTCCGCCATCGGGACCACCTTTGTCGACGTGGGCTTCCCGGCGGAACGAGACAATTCCGGCCCCCCCGTTTCCACCTTTTGCGTGGAGTTGGGACTCGTCAATGAATGAGGACAATGGCCGTGCTACCTACAATCGATTTGGCCAACGCAATCGGCAACGCCGTGCCGACGAGCGGAACACCGGCATCCCTGCCTTGGCTCTGGGTGGACGGCTGGGTTATTGGCTGGTTCTAAGGCTATGCCGACCCGGAATCCGAAAGGTTTCAGTCTCCCGCCGGAAGGACGTCAACCAACTTGCGTCCCTTGCGCGAACCGAACTTCACCGAGCCATTGGCCAGTGCGAACAGGGTGTCGTCCCCTCCACGTCCAACGTTGACGCCAGGATGGAACTTCGTTCCTCTCT